>DAJR01000022.1:58918-70841 GCA_002496385.1 Methanomassiliicoccales archaeon UBA147
AGACCCTAGTCCCTAGACCCCCAGAATCCAAAAAACATACAGGCTGGCTTCGATATTCAGGCATGCAACCGCCCGACGCAAACAGAAACTCCTTTTAGTGATAAAGGCCGAGAACCCCCCGGATTTTAAGCCGGGGATGAGAGGCCATTTACACGAATATAAGTAGAAAGAAAACCGCCATGCACCGTTCAATCTACAGCATAGAAAATCAAAGCCGTCTGGCTTTGATAAATCAGGTGCATGGCCTATGATTGTAAACTTCCAGCCCTGGCAACAAACGCCAGCCACTTTAGGGGCTGGTAGTTTACGACACACAGTTTAAAGCTGAAATCGCAAACATTATTAACCCAAGGCAACATTGATGCCACAGAACCACGGTGTGCGCAATGAATGGCAAAATGTCAAGGATAGGGTGCGCCCTATTCCTTGTTTTGATGTTACTGGCCGGGTCGTTGATCTGTGCATCAGACCCCGCAGCAGCCTATTCCTGGACGGACGGTTTCAACAGCACACCATTGGATTCGAGGTGGACAAGGGGCGGCATCGGCGAGCTCGGAATAAAAACGACCACAGGCACCCTGGCAGCCCTCTCGTACACCGGCGGGGAAACTCTGGATTGGCACGGCCCCTCTGTCCGGACCCCGCTTCCCGCCGTTGTCGATTTCAGCATTGATTCGCAGTTCCGATGCCTCGCAGAAGAAAGAGGAATCAGCCGTTTGATGGTCCGCATTCTCGACCAGTCCGGTGCGCAACTGTTCTCTTTCGGATGGAGCGACATCCTTGACACAGACGATAAATCCGAGATTGGCCTTTATGGCTCCTCGTTCTCGGAACCCATATTCAGGACAGGCGCATCGTATGTCTATTCGAATTTCCAGTACAAGAACATCAGTTTAACCCGGTCCGGCCAGAATGTTTCATTATCCATCAACGGCGCCCCGGCTTTCAAAGGCGCCTCAGTTAAAACACCGGCCTATTTCCTGGAGATTGCCTTCCTGAAACACCGGAATATGTGCACCCTCGATGTCCTTGATGTGAACAGCATCTCTTTTTCCACATACGAAGTGTCGGTTCCGGGCATGCCTATGGGCCTTCAAGGTGCTGCCGGCGATGGCTTTGTGCATCTGACATGGTCCCCTCCGACATATTCCGGTTCGTCTCCTATACTGAATTACAGGATATACCGGGGCACAGAACCCGGTGCGGAATCATTACTGACCTCGGTCCAGGGCACCGACTTCAACAATACCGGCCTCGCCAATGGGCAGATATATTATTACCGCGTGAGCGCGGTGAATGAGGTTGGGGAAGGCGCTCAAAGTGCATCCATATCTGCAACGCCCAGCACTGTGCCGAGCGACCCGGTGACGCCCATCGACAATCCGACCGACCCGTCCACGCCGGTTACCGAACCCAGCATGCCCATGTCCGTGAACTGTATCGGCGGAAGCGGGTATATCTTTATATCGTGGGCAACGCCCGCAGACAACGGCGGTTCGCCGATCGTCGCCTACCACCTGTACCGAAGCCTGGACCATTCACCCCAATCGTATATGACTCTGGGGATAGTCAATTCATACAACGACACCGCCGTGACCGTAGGCACCCCCTATCATTACTGGGTGGCTGCAGTGAATTCCGTCGGCGAAGGCCCTATCTCGCTGGAGGCTGTTGCGACCCCCGGTTCCATCAATTCCGTGCCATCTGCGCCACGCAATCTTACAGCCACCCCGGGGAATGGAACGGTACAGTTGTCGTGGTACAGCCCTCTCACATCGGGGAACCTTCCATTGCTCGGGTACCGACTCTTCAGGGGGGCATCGCCCGGCGCAGAAACGCTGTTGGCCGAGTTGGGTGACGTTTCTTCTTACACCGACAGCGGCCTGACCAATAACAGAACTTATTATTACAAAATAAATGCTTTCAACTCGATGGGTGAAGGCCCCTCGATCACCTGTTCTGCGACACCGCAGCCGACCCCGGCGAACTACACCGATGTCGAAGATGATGTCCCTGCTCCACAATCCTGGACAGACGACTTCTCGCTGACATCATCTATTGTCACCCTGATTGCGCTGGTAGCCGGCCTGGGCATCGCCTTTTTCTTCCTGAGGAGCCCGGGCAATGACAAAGGCGTACCGAGCAAATCGCACGGCAAAGGGACCGGCCAGAAATCCCGGGCCAAAGACAAGAGGGATAAGATCCGGCGAAGGAATTGATTGGACACGATGGGATCAGAACAAACCCCAGGCAACGGCATTGATTATCAGGCCAAGGATTATTGCCCCAACGAAGAAAAAGAAAATGAGCAGGGCAGTGACCTTCCTCCCGAACGTGGCAAGGAGGACCGGTATTGATGTTATGCAGATTGCATTACCCGTTATCGCAAAGGCAATGGCATGCCCGAGCGGAAGGGCTCCCGAGGCAAGAAGCGGGGCGAGGATTAACACATCTTCGCCTGAACAGATGAACAGGGGGATGCCGATGAGGACTATCAGGAAAAGCCCTGGGATGCTGCCCCAGAGATCCTCCTGGCTGCCGAATATCTGGGCGATGGTGTCGGCATCGACGAATACCGAGAGCGCTGCCCCGATGATGAGGCCGAGGAAGATGTATTTCATCAGATACATGAGCTGGTCCCAGCCCGCCAGAAGAGCCGAGTTCCGGGTCTTGAGCATGTTGGATGATTTGCATCCCTGGCAGGAATAACATCCTTCCCCGCAGGCTTCCGGCTCCTTGACTCCGGCGAAGCGCTCGATGAACATCCCGGCGACCATGGCCAGCACGAAGACCGAAACAACTTCCACCGCGACATACTCCCACCCTATCCTCGCAAGGGCGAGCATGATGACAATGGGGCTGAGTATGGGGACCACTATCAGGAATGTGATCACGGTCCTGACGCGGACCTGCTTCCCGAGTATCAGGCCGTGAGCGAGGGGCACTGCCGCGCATGAGCATATCGGCAGCAAGGATGCCAGCGCGCCCGCGCCGACCATGCTTTTCGGGAACCTTATCTTCCCGATGCCCATGTATTTCACAATGAATCCGGCAAGGACGCAGCCCCAGATGAACCAGGGAAGAATGCCCAGCAGGTCCCTGAAGAGCCAATCGAGGTATGCCCTGTCGTCGCCTATGCCATCCGTTTCGGTAATCTGGCATATCCAACAATAGAGGTAGAGGAACACCCCGCAGACCGCGGCAACACCCATGAAACCCATTTTGTATTTATCGGGGATCTTTGCGTCATTGAAGGTGCCGAGGAGAAGATCATCCAGCTTTTTCCAGCGTTTCCTGAGCCAACCGAGGATCCAGAGCGCGGCCGTGAAGACGATCAGTATTGCGCTGATGAATTGGTGGATGCTGAAGTCGCCCAGTGAGAGGTTCTCTAAACCCGCCATATGACTGTCCAATAACTTTCATAACTATATAAATTCTGGGAAATCCCGGGATGGCCCAGTCCACCAATGATACATATGTTTATTTATATATATATCAAATAATGGTCAGATGAGCTTTCCCCAGCTGTGTTCGAAGTTGCAGGCCGTGAACCCGAGGTCGTTCTTCCCGACCTCCAGGGAGCCGTCCAGCTTCCTGAACCTGAACTCATCGACAATCGCAGGATATTCATTGTAATAGAGAATCGACTTCATGCCCATCCTCCTGGGCTGCTGGAACCGCCAGTGCGCCCTGGTGTAGGCCTTGAGCCGGAGGAAGAATTCCTTCTCGCCGTCCTTGCCGGTTATCTCGAACACAGGCAGGCCATCGACTACGCGGTGGCGTATGCGGGTATGCTTCGTGTCCCACCTGAACTCTGTGCCTGTCGGTTTATGGTAGAAATGTATCGACTTGTTCAGTCTGATGTCGCACATGTCCAGCCGGGACTCCGCGTCCTCCTTCGACCTGAAAATCTGCGGTCCGACATAGGGCATGAAATAATCGATGTATGAACCGTCCTCGCAATGCACCAGCCCCCAGTACCAGGGCGGGGCCGGGGCGTTGACCGTGACACGCTGGTGGTAGGCGGTGCCCTCGATTGGCTTGCCGCGGATTGTGCCCTGCATCCTCTGACCGTACATCTTCATGATGTTGTAGGAGTATTTTCCGATGTACTGGTTCTCGTTGAACCTGTGCTTCTGCAGGTAATCGTTCCACGGCGTCATCTCGAAATGGAAGTCATTTTCGCTGTCCTTGATGTTGACCGTGTACTTCTCCGGCTTTCCGAAGAACCTGTAATCCGTTCCTTCGAGTATCGGATTCAGCTCCCCTTCGTCCCCGGTGTGGCTCACCTCGAAATCCGCCTCCTCCAGGACCAGGGGGTCGTACATCTCTTTCCCGTCGAACCACCAAGCAGCGACCATGCCGTTGAACTTCAGCGCCCCATCTTCCCAGGCCGGCAATTTTGAGGAACCCCACTTCCTGTCCATAACGAGAATGTCGTCGGTGTATTTCGTGGACCAGAGAATCATGAGTTGCTTGGTCTTGCCGGGATTGTCCGGGTCCTTTATGAAGAATATCCACCACCACCACCACCAGGTGAGGTTCTTCATCATATCGTCGGTCTTGAGGACCCACATGTTCTCGTAGGGCTTGTGCGCTTTCTCCGTCACATCCTTGGCCATCACGGTTCTGGACTGCGCCCGGCTACAAAAACCTGTCGCATGGCAAATTTTAAGAGACATCAAACGTTCAGCCGACCCGCGAGACATCTTGATGGAGAAAGCATACAGGGAACTGTGCGAAAGGACCGGCGAAATCGTGGACCTGGGCTCTGCGACCGCTGTATTGGGATGGGACCAGCAGGTCTACATGCCCCCGGGCGGGGCCGAGGCCCGGGGCAGGCAGATGGCCACGCTGGGCAAGTTGGCGCACGAAATGATCATCAATCCCAGGAACGGCGTTTTGTTGAATCAGCTGGTGAAATTCGAAAAGTCCAGGGGCTACGATTCAAAGGAGGCCACAATCATCCGGCTTTCAAGAAGAGGGTATGAAAAAGCGGTCAAGGTCCCCCCGGAGCACACCTCGAAAATGAGCAAGGCCCAATCAGAATGCTTCGAAGCCTGGCTCAGAGCGAGACCGGCAAATGATTTTACACTCGTGCGCGCCAAGCTTGAAAAATCATTCGCGCTGTATCGGGAATATTCGGATTTCTTCCCGGGACACCAGCATCCCCTGGACCCGCTCATAGACAACAACGACTACGGCATGAGGGCCTCCGACATCAGGAAGATTTTCTCGGAGCTGCGCAGGAAGCTCGTGCCGATGGTCGAGGCCATCACCGGCCAGGAACCCGCAGACGATTCGTTCCTTAAGAAGAAGTACGACGGTCCGAAACAGCTGGAATTCGGCAAATCCGTCGTGCAGGATTTTGGATATGACTTCGAACGCGGCAGGCAGGACATGGCAGCCCATCCGTTCACGACAAGCTTCACCGTGGGCGATGTCCGCATCACAACTAGGATTCACGAGAACTATCTCGGTTCAGCCCTTTTCGGCACGCTTCACGAGGCTGGCCATGCGATGTACGAGCAGGGCTGCGATCCGGATTTCGACGGGACGTTGATCCGGGGCGGGACGTCCATCGGCGTGCATGAAAGCCAGTCCCGGCTGTGGGAGAACATAGTCGGCAGGTCGATGCCGTTCTGGAAGCATTATTACCCGGCGCTCAGGGAGCAATTCCCGAAGCAGCTGGGAAAGGTGCCGTTGGACAGATTCTACAGGGGCATCAACAAGGTCCAGAAGAGCCTCATCCGCGTTGAGGCTGACGAGGTGACATACAACCTGCACGTCATGATGAGATTCGATTTCGAATGTGACCTGCTGGCTGAGAAAATGTCCGTCTCTGAGCTTCCCGACGCATGGAACGACAGGATGGAGGCCGACCTGGGGTTCCGGCCGCCCACCGATGCCAACGGCGTCATGCAGGACATCCACTGGTACTCAGGCGCCGTCGGATATTTCCAGGGATATTCCCTCGGCAACATCATGAGCGCCCAGTTCTACAATGCCGCTCTGAAAGCCCACCCCGAGATAGCCACAGAGATAGGCCGGGGCAAGTTCGGCACATTGCACGGATGGCTCAGGGATAACATCTACCGGCACGGCAGCAAATACACTGCCAATGAATTGCTGGAGCGCACGACCGGGGGCGGCCTGGACATCGGCCCGTACATGAAATACCTCAAGACCAAGTACGGGGAACTTTACGACCTCTAATCAAGAAATTTGACCCAGGGCTCGGCAGTGTCATAATCATGGAAACCGGCCTTGTTGTACAGACCCTTGGCCGGAATGCTGAACCCCTCCAAAAACGCCCTACGGCATCCCAACCTCTTCAGGCGGCGAAGTCCCTCTGTGATGCAAGCCAGGCCCAAACCTTTTCTCTGGTGGTCAGGATGGGTGCCAACCGGCTCGAAATGAGCGGTGTTTGTGACCGCATCATACCACGCGGTTGTGAATGAGGCGACCTCTCCATCAGGGTCAATGGCGACGATGTCCAGCTCTTTATTGTAGAGAGGGGCTGCCCGGATATTCCCGTACCACAGCCATCCCTCATACTTCTCGTCCGGTTCATCGGGGTGAAACGCCTTCCACGAACACCAGCTGCGGGAAGGAAGCTCATCGACATCGCCGAGCTCCCTGACAATGAATCCCTCGGGAACCGCCGGCTCCGGGATGTCGCGGTCAAGATCCTGGCGCCCCTGTCTACCTGCGGTGTGAGGTTCGGTATACTTAACATATCCCCGCTGTTTCAGGAAGCCATGGGCAACATCATCCTTTGAATCCGCCCAGACATAAATCTTCCTCCTGCCGTCGCCCCCTATCCCGGACAGGTCTGTCTCGGCCACCGCCAGCATCTCACCGTACAGGTCGGTGCGCATCCTATCGGGATGAATCTGGATGAATGCGTTAATCTTTCCCTCAAGGAGCACGAATGAGACAATTTTTCCGTCTGCCTCCCAGATTCTGGCATTCTCCAATCCGGGGTCGTGGCAATTCACGATGCCATGCCATTTGTAATAATCCAGGCGTGCAACGTGCCATGAATACTCCCTCAACCCATTGGCCAGTAAAACCTCTCCCAGGAACTCGCGCAACCTGGGATAATCCTCATCTCCGGCGTACTGCCGCATGACCGGTTTCGTCATGAGAAGACCTTTGGAAATGCCTATCCCCGTGTGTCCGTCACCTTGATTATATGCCAGCCGAACTGGGTCTTCACCGGCCCGACGATGTCGCCTTTCTTGGCCGCGAATGCCGCCGTCTCGAACTCTTTGACCATCCTGTTCCTGGTGAAATACCCCAGGTCGCCACCCTTCTTTCCAGAGGGGCAGGAAGAATGCTTCCTGGCCAGGTCCTCGAAATTGGCCCCGCCCTTCAGCTTCTCCATCAGTCTGTCTGCGTCCGGTTTCTTGTCCACAAGGATGTGGCTCGCTCTGACTTCATTTGCCATAGATTCACCGAGCTTACATCGATATTCGCTTATATAAAAATAAGGCTCGCCACATCCGCAGATGTTAGAAAGAAAAGCTTGTGTGCAAGAGCTATCCAAATGGCACCCCGGGCTCACGCCCGAGGTTTCCCTGTTTGGCAAATGTCCGAAAATGTATTCTATAAGCGCACTTGGTTTCAGAACAGTATAAACCCCGCCCTCACAGGCGGGGCATGCTGGATGGATATAGACGTGCGGGTTTGGATGCCTCGGGGCTTGCCCCGGGGATGTGTCTAAATCGGCATGCAACCCGACCCCGATACTGTCCCGCCCAGCATTATATATTTGTGTGTCCATCCGGTGCCCATGGACTGCAAGAAAGACCAGAATTTAAAAAAATGCGCCCCCCTCACACAACGCAATACCAATCTTATTATATATTCCTGACCGTATTCTCAATAATATTGGTGAAAATGTGGAAAGACAGGATATTATCCATTTTCTTAAGCCAGATAAAAAACGGATTGCCCTTTTTATAGCCCTTATAATTGTCATTAATATTTTTCCAATATTTCCATGCCAAGCGGATAGGGAAATTATGATAATAACCTCCTCCAGCCTATTTCTTCCAACGACGAGTTTCTATAATCGTTCATCATTGACGCTGGAATTTTCATATAAAATCATTACAAACAATTACGAATGGGATGACCATTATTTTTACACAAACCAACCGTCAATTGTGGGTCCTCTTCAGTATGTCGAAGTTGATGAAACGATTTCAACTAATCCGATAATGTTTCTATTACTTTACTCACTTTATCTCATGTTAGCATATTTAGCATCATGTTGGTTTGCAGTATCCAATCTGAATTTGGCAGAGTCCATTTATATCCGTAAAAAGAAAAATAGAGAAAATCGGGTTCCAGAATCAAATTTCGTATTGAATTGCCTGGATTGCGGCACGGCATTTCCGGTCATGGCGGATTGGAGCGGTGTATGCCCGAAGTGTAAAAGAGGGTATATGGATAAGACCTGTTGGACTCATAAATCCGGTGAAAAAGTCGGAATGGCTCAAATGCCATCCTCGTCATTGAACCTTCAGCAGAACGTTTTTCATTGGGACAAGTATCAGAACAACCTGGATGAATTTTCCGATACAATCAGAAAATTCAAAATTTCATACCCAAAGGCAATACTGACACTCGTCACATCCTTTTTCATTTTGATAGTTGGAATCATACTTGTTTACTGTAAAGTGAAGTATGTTGAAGATACTGCGTTGCTGGATTACTCTGGTGCGGGTATCGTAGTATTCTGGTTGATATGTGCTTTCTCGGGATTTTTTATTGGCAAGCAAATCAAGAAGGCATGGCTTGCAATACCTCTTGTGTTGGTATTAATTTTCATCACGGTATACATCGGTTTGAAACTCGGCCCAATAGTTTTGAATGCCAGTCACAGTTATGGATTTTTGGGTATGTACATTATGCAGGCATCCAGTGGCGCATTGATTATTGTTGCGTTTGCCATGGTTTCCCTGTCCCGATACTACTATTCATAAATCTGCCAAGATTAAGTACAGGAAATTCAATCCCGTTTTGATACAATGGACTGCAAGAAATCCGAAAACCTCAAGAACTGCAACTGCACCTATTCCTGCGGGAAAAAGGGCATGTGCTGTGAGTGCCTTCATTACCACCTGGCTATGAAGCAACTTCCGGCATGCTGCTTCCCTCCCTCGGCTGAGAAAACATACGACCGGAGCTTCGAGAAGTTCGCCGAAGCCTGGAACCTTTAAAGCGTATGTTGAATGCAATTTCCGGCATTTCTCAGCGTCGCATTCGACTATGGCATGATACCAATTTGATAATTAAATTGAATGCCATCTGACTCGCTCCATTAGGTAAGCAATCGGTGAATGCGATAACTGAATATTTACATCAACAGCATTCGCCATGAATCAGCATTATGCTAGCGATGAGATTCACAGCGTCTTTAAATTTCCGCAATCGCCATTAGGCATTAATTCTTGATTGCGGCGGCATTAGAGAAACGCCTTGATTACGGCGTCTACATATACATTCCGCCATTAATATCCAGCACGTGGCCAGTGATATAAGCGGCTTTATCCGAAGCGAGATACACGCAAGCATAGGCGACTTCCTCGGGCTCGCCGAACCGGCCCAGCGGTATGCCCTTGAGGATCTTTTGCTTCACCTCTTCAGGAATTCCCTCCACCATGTCCGTCCGTGTGAATCCCGGTGCGATTGCGTTGACAGTGACCTTGCTCCGGGCCATTTCTCTGGCCAGAGCTTTTGTCATGCCGATAACCCCTGCTTTTGCGGCAGCGTAGTTTACCTGTCCGATATTACCCATCTGGCCCACAACCGAGGCTATGTTAATGATTCTTCCGTACTTTGACTCAGTTATGTTGTCGAGAAAGACCTTGGAACAGTTGAAATAACCTGTGAGATTCACGTCGATTACCTGCTGCCATTCTGCCTCGTTCATCTTCACGAACAGCCTGTCGATGTTGATTCCTGCATTGTTCACCAGTATGTCTATCTTCCCGAAGTTCTTCTCGATGGCGGTTTTCATCTTCCGCACTTCCTCGATGTTGCTTGTGCTCGCCGGGTACACCCAAGTGTTTCTGCCGAACTTCTCGATCTCCCTCGCAATGTCGTCTGCCATCTTCTCGTTCTTGTTGAAATTGACCACGACATCCGCGCCTTCCTTGGCCAGTCCTTTGGCAACCTCTCTTCCTATCCCTCTGCTCGCCCCGGTTACGAGGGCCTTCCTTCCTTCCAACAACAATTCCATGTTCCTTCACCTCTATTTATTCCTGTACTTTGGCGGTCGTTTCTCCAGAAATGCGTTCATCGCCTCTTTGACATCGTATGTATCGAACAGGGCGCCCCATGCCTGGATTTCATAGGCCAGGCCTGCATTGAGCGGGGCTTCCAGTGCCATCGCGATTGCCCTTTTTGCCGAGATGAGGGCAGGCCGGCTCTTGGCACCAAGAATTCCGGAGAGGTGCAAAATGGCCAGTTCCAATTGCTCATGCGGTACTATCATGTTCACCAGCCCGATGGACAGCGCTTCCTCGGCAGTGATGTGTTTCCCGGTGTAGATCATCTCTTTGGCTTTCCCAAGGCCGACTATTCTGCACAGCCTCTGCGTTCCGCCCCAGCCGGGAATTATCCCTATGTCTATCTCGGGCTGGGCAAAAATAGCGTCCGGGGTTGCGATGCGAAGGTCGCACGCGCATGAGAGTTCCACTCCGCCCCCAAAGACGTATCCGTTGAGGACGGCAATCACCGGAGGCAGGTCTCTTTCAATGGTGTGGCCCACCTTGTGTCCCAACCTCGCAAACTCAATCGCTTCGAGCACATTCTTCTCACGCATCTCCCTTATGTCCGCGCCAGCTGTGAACATCTTCATGCTGTTGCTTCTCCACACTACGACGCTGATGTTCTCGTCCTTTGCAATCTTCTGGAATGCATTGTCGAGCTCCAGAAGCGTCTCCTGGTTGAGAACGTTGAGGGATTGCGGTCTGTTGAGTGTTACTGTTGCGACGGGCCCCTTGATATCCAGTAATATATTCTTGTATTCATCCATAAAATCACTTCTCGGAGTGCTTGGCAAGCCATGCGGTTACTTCCGGCCACATGACCATGTGAGCCTTTCTGCCAACGGATATGCCGATGTGTCCCGATTGATTCTCGAAGACTTTTGTATCTTTACTTTTAATATGTGGCAAAAGACCAAGGGTTGAGTCGGGCGGCACTAAATTGTCTGCTGTTCCCACAATCAGAAGAAGCGGCATGGTAATTTTCTTCAAGTTGACTGGTTTTCCCGCGATCTTGAGTTCGCCTTTTACTAACTTGTTTTCCTGATATCCGTCCTGAATCCACTCCACAAAGAACTTCGCGGGTATCGGGATGCCATCGTTGTTCCACTTCTCCATCCTGAAGAAATTGTCGACGTAGTCTTTATCATCCACTTTTTCGACCAAGTCCACGTACTTCAGGTAGGAATTCTCCATCGGGTGCAAGAGCATAAACCCCTTGTTGAGTATGTCTGGAGAGCAGTTTCCATATGCCTCGGTGAACCTTGCCACATCAAATATTTCTTTCTGCGTCCACACATGTAGCGGGCCGCCCTTGACATGGAAGTCGATGGGTGCGGACATTAGCATGAGATTTTTTATCCTCTTCGGATAGAGGGCGCTGAATATCGCTGCAAAGTATCCCCCGATGCAATATCCCAGAACCGAGACCTGCTGGCAGGAATTCTCTTTGCAGATATGGTCAATCGCGTATCGCATGTAATAATTGATGTAATCGTCCAAACAGATGAACTTGTCCGCGTCGGAGGGCGTCCCCCATTCAATGAGATAGACATCAAACCCTTTCTCAAGGAATTTCTTTACCACACTTCTGTCTGTCTGGAGGTCTAGAATATAAGGTTTGTTGATGACTGCGTACA
>DAJR01000046.1:0-5781 GCA_002496385.1 Methanomassiliicoccales archaeon UBA147
AGCGCAGAGTTTAAAATTTATCTCATACTGGAGTTTCAACGCTTAAAGGAAGAAGAACAAAAACAATTGGGGTGGGATATTCGTAGAAATCTTGCCAAAATCAACTATCGAATCCATACTGATGCCATCAGAGAGAATTTAATCCCGGTCACCTTGAGCAAACAACAGATTAACACAGTGTATGCTTCCGAAGCCGACATTCTTAACATGGCATTATTTGGTAAGACTGCTGCTCAATGGCGAGAAGAAAATCCCGAGAAGAATGGCAATATCCGTGATTATGCAAATATCTCACAACTTGTTTGCCTGGCCAACTTGGAAAATCTTAATGCAGTATTTATCAATGATGGAATGGACCAAAACGGGCGGTTGAAACGTTTGAACCATATTGCGATTCAACAAATGAGGATACTAGTAGCAGACAGGAGTACCAAAAAGTTAGAGAGCAAATAACGCGTGTGTGATGAACCCCGGTTGGACGCAAGAAAAAACCACGGCGGCAGGATGATTTTCGAAAACGAAAAACTCACTCCGCTTCGCTCCGTGCCCCGCTGCGCTCTCGCTGTTGCTCGGGGCACATAACATGCGGATATGAGGCTCCAGGGGTTGCACCCCTTCCTCGCAAATTGCCTTCGGCAACGTCGCATGTCCCCACCCGCTATCTTCCCCTCGTTGAATGCATCTCCAGCCGTTCCAAATGTCCCTCAGGACTTTGGATACCGATAAAAGCATTCGACCATGGCGCGGGACCATATTCTCGCTAAATCCAGCGCCATATGGCTCGCAACATTTTCGCAACAATAGGTGAATGCGAGAACTGAATCTCCGCAACAAGAAGCATTCGCCATGGGTAGTCTTTTGCAATCATGTTCTCCCACTGCGTATGGCCGGTAATCGGCGTTTTAGAAACGATGAGATTACCGGTGCATAACTTTTATATGCAGAGAGGCATTACCATGATTAAGTGATATTTATGGCTGCCAAAGGTAGCAAGAACGAAGACTGGTTTGACAACCTGGACAAGGAACTGGACAAGAAGACCGCACAGGCCCAGAAGACATCAGGCGTGGAGACAAGCCAGAAAGGGGAACTCAACCGGACTCTCATCTCCGATTTTTGGAAGATACTGCTCAGGTTCGAGAAGATAAACATCCATTTTTCAATTGAGCCGTCACACACGCAGTTCGCCCAGTTCGAGAAATACCCATATGAATGGAGCCTGAAGGAGACCTTCGACTTCGGTGGCGTCAACCAGATCCAGGTCATGGACCGGACGCGCGACCAGGGGAGGATAGGCGACGCTCTCAAGCTCAGGTATTACGCCGACGGGGACAACCAGAACCTGAGGCTGACCTTCGAATACTGCGAGGGCGAGCATTATTACAAGTACTCGGGATGGAAACGGATATTTGGCCAGTACGTGCTGTTCGACTCGCCCGTGAAGAAACTTGAGATAGACCAGTTCCACACCGTTCTCGCGGAGATAGTCCGCCAGTGGTACGATTCCCACCTGAAGCATGACAGGAACGTTCTGCTCCAGTACATGGCCAGCACTTTTGAGAAAGGCGAGAGCTACACTCAATAAGAGATTGTGGGGGTGCAACCCATCTTGAAGATTGCCGCCCCAATTCTCAATTCCGGCTTCTGATTTTGCCACCGTCTGGAATTTTTGATTTATGTTCTCGGTTTGCTGTTTTTCAAATCTTTTTGTAACGGGGGCTAGGGGCTTTGCATACAATATGGAAGAAAGGGTCTTTGCATATTAAATGGAATAAAGGGGCTAGGGCTGGCTGGCTGTCCTTAACAGCCAGCACAAAACATATGTTACCAACCCTAGACCCCAGACCCTAGACCCAGACATATTAAATCGTTATTTTAACATCATACTGCTGAACACTTACCATATCCCACCGATTAAGCAATCCTTACTCAATTATTCAAGCCTCATTATGGTGCCGGGCAGGTCAGCCCCTACATCAGTTCCAGCCTGCAGCCTTCCCTGAGCCTTATGACCTTGAGCTTCTTCTTCCTGGCCCTTTCAATCAGTTCCGCGTCATTGGTCAGGACATGGCCCTTAACCTTCTTGGCCAGTTCGAGAACTGAATCATCGCCCACAGATCTGGTCGGGCGGGATTCCTTGGTCAGTGCCAGCTTGAGCGCGCCCTTGGCATTCATGTTTGTCGGTGCCAGCCTGCGCAGCTCTCCGATGATGGGCTCGGGAACAATGATGGTGTAAGCCCCCAGTATTCTGGACAGCTCGGCGTCTATGTTGAACTTCTGCTTGAACGGGGCAATGAGGGCATTTGTGTCTGCGACCACGAAAATCATTTGACAATACCATACCCTATGAGGCGCCACCTTCCCAGGATGTTGCGGCTGATTGCCACGCCCTGCCCGGGTTCGGCGCATATCGGTATCTTCAGCTTGACTAGGGCGGTCTTCTCCCTGGCGCTGGTTACGGTTCCCACGGTCGTCGCGGTGCCGACGCTCAGCATCAGCGGCTCGTTGCTGTTCAGCGTATCCACCTTCAGGTCGTTGGCCGCGCCCACGACCCGGTCGAGAAGCTTCACATCCATCGATAACTCATGCAGCACGGTCGGGAGGGTCTCGGATTTTCCGACGACCTTGCCTATCAGGGAGTCTGATTTGGTGGTTGCCGGGTCCA
The DNA here is from genome assembly GCA_002496385.1 of Methanomassiliicoccales archaeon UBA147. GTDB lineage: Archaea > Thermoplasmatota > Thermoplasmata > SG8-5 > SG8-5 > UBA147. The sequence goes on from DAJR01000046.1 coordinate 2,666, forward strand.
GGTTTGTCCCTATCGCTATCAGACCACCGGGGCCGACCTCGTCCACGTTCTTGTTTCCCGAATGAAGCGACACTATCGTCGTGTTTATCGGGGACCAGATGGTCTTGCCCTTCGCCTCGCCCTTTATCCCGGGGCGTATCTCGATGTCCTCGCCCATCCTCAGGGTTCCCTGGGTGAGCGTCCCGCCGAGCACGCCTCCGATAAGCTCGCTCGGCCTGGTGCCGGGAGTGTTGACGTCGAACGACCTCGCGATGTGCATCCTCGGGGGGAGGCTGGAGTCCTTCTTCGGGGAGGGTATGAGCTCATCTATTGCTGCCAGAAGCGCATCCACGTTCTCTCCGGTCTGCGCGCATATCGGGATGATCGGGGCATTCTCCGCAATCGTGCCTTTGACGAAGTCCTTTATCTGCTGGTAATTCTGAATTGCCTGGCTCTCGTCCACGATGTCTATCTTGTTCTGAACTATGATTATGTTCTGCACGTTTGAAATGGTCAGCGCCATCAGATGCTCCCTCGTTTGGGGCTGGGGGCATTTCTCGTTGACCGCAATCAGAAGTATCGCCCCGTTCATTATCGCGGCGCCGGACAGCATGGTGGCCATCAGCGTCTCGTGGCCGGGCGCATCCACGAAGGACACGGTCCTGAGGAACTTGCATTCCGCCCCGCAGTTGGGACATTTCTTCTTTGTCGTGTAAGCTGCATGCCCCTGGCAGTCAGGGCATTTGTAAAAACTCGCATCCGCATAACCCAGCTTTATCGTGATGCCGCGCTTGATTTCCTCGGAATGGCGGTCTGTCCATGTGCCGGTGATGGACTTGGTCAATGTTGTCTTGCCATGGTCGACATGGCCTATCATTCCGATGTTTACCTCTGGCTGGCCCTCAACCTTCATTGGCCCCCTCTTGCTTCTTGCCTAGAAGCTCTTCCACGGAGCGCGGGCCTCTGGTCACGACTTTCATGTTGATCTGGACTATGTCGGGAGAAACCTGGGTGCCCCTCATGGTCTTCTTGCGCCTCTCTCCTTCCATGTGGGGGTTAAAGCCCATGCCTTTGGATATGAGGAGTTTCTTCCTCCTAGGCCCGGGAAGGTCTCTTCGCATTGGGAATCCGTCCTTGTCGGAACCGCCGGTTATCTCGAGCTTGTATCCCGGCATCTCGACGAATATGCCGTCCATCTTGTCGCCTATTTTCTTTCCGAGGATGGCATTCGCCTGGTTGCCGCCCACCTGTTTCTGGTAGGATTTTCCCGTCTTGGGGTCCGATATGTTAGCCCTGAATTCCGCCATGTAGATTGCTCCAGCATGTCTGTATGATTCGGATGGAGGCCTAAATCCCTTCTTTTATTTAAAGCTTGAGGGGTTTGCTCGGATGTGACTGGATACCCGGTCGGGCACATGTGCCTGCCGCACCGAAGCCATTTTATCGACGTGCGGCTTGCCCAAAAACGGAACCAACCATGATAAGGATATACGCGGGACCGAACGGCAGCATGGCGCAGGTTAAGGACATCACGGAGGGCTGCTGGATACGGGTCGTCGACCCCATGGCTGCGGAGATCGCATCTCTCCAGCAGACGCTGAACCTTCCGCCGAATTTCATAGCGGATGCCCTGGACCCGCACGAACGTTCCAGGTACGATATGGAGAACGACTCTATCTTGGTCGTTCTGAGGGTCCCGGTCTACGAGGGCGAGGATGTCCCGGTTCAGTATACCACTGTGCCCCTTGGTATCATTCTCACGCAGAGCCATGTGATCACGGTATGCTCCCGCGACTCGGCTATTCTCCAGCCCATAGCTGACGGCAAGGTCAAGAACATCTGCGTGGCCGAGAAGGACAAATTTCTCATACAGGTTGCCTTCCAAACCGCAAGACAGTACCTCAAATTCCTCGAACTCATCAACATGAGAACCAACGAGATAGAGGAGGAACTGCACGAGTCCCTGAAGAACGAGGAGCTGGTCAAGCTGCTCAACCTGGAGAAGAGCCTGGTTTTCTTCACCACATCCCTGAAAGCCAACGAGGCTGTCCTGGAGAGGATGCAAAAAGGGGAGGTTATCAAACTCTCTCCGAAAGAGGCGGCGCTACTGGACGATGCCCTTATTGAGACTAGGCAGGCCATAGACATGGCCAATATCTACAGCAATATCCTGGGCGGATTGATGGACGCTTTCGCTTCCATCATATCCAACAACCTGAACATCGTGATGAAATTCCTCACTGCCGTGACCATAATCCTCATGGCCCCGAACCTGCTTGCGAGCATTTACGGGATGAATGTGGACCTGCCGTTCCAGCACGACCCCCTGGTATTCATCTTCATTTTAGTGATGTCGGTGTGGATGAGCATCGTGATAGCGTTCCTTTTCCTGAAGCGCAGGATGTTTTAACCGAACATGTGCTGGGTCGGATCCGAATGGGCCGGCTTCTTCTGCTTCGCGGAATGCGCGGCCTTTGCCAGCGTCACCCATTTCGTGGCCTCGGCGTCCTCCATGCCCACCTTCTGGGTCAGGAAGGACATGATCTCCCGGATTTCTGCGCCCTTCGACAACATGCCCTCGATGGCCCGGGGTATCCTGGTCTCAAGTTCCTTGAGGGCGCCCTCGTCCATGCCGAAGTTCTTCACGATGTCGTAGCTTGCGAAGAGCACGTTGTGAAGGGCGTTGTTGAACTCCTTCTCGCTCAGGCTGGAAAGATCCAAATCGGATTCTATTGCAACCATGTCCTCGTCACCCTTGAGAGCGACCTTCAGCATGTTGTATTTCCTGTTCAATATGAGCATCCGCCGGTAATAGCCCATGCGCTTGTCTGTGTCCAGAAGGTCGGTGGCGATTCCCGTGTCAAGCGTTATTGTGGCGATATGCTTGTCAACCTTTACCGCATAGGAATAGAGCACGACCGGGTGCTGGAAGAATATGTAATCGTGGGTCTCGTCGCTCTCCACCTTCACGTCCCATGGGAGGTCCTCCATCTTCCCGCCCCTGGCATTGCCTTCTTCGAGCCACCCCTTTATCTTGTTGGTCCATTTCTCGTTTATCATGCTCCTGCCTCGTGCCCAAATTACCGGCTCGTTATAATAGATTTCCTGAGTCGTTTACTGCGCAGATGCCGAGAACG
>DAJR01000046.1:5867-45121 GCA_002496385.1 Methanomassiliicoccales archaeon UBA147
CACTTTAGGGGCTGGTAGTTTACGCGCAGTTTTAATATCCCATGCCGATTTCGTGGCGGTGAGTCCGTGAAATACGTCATCGTGTACTGGTCAAGGTTCGGGAACAATCGCAAGCTGGCCGAGCATCTCGCGATTCAGCTTGGGAAGAAGGGCGAGGTTGAGATACTGACGCCGGAGAAGGCGGACCCGGCCTCCATGCCAATGGCTGACCTATACGTGTTCTCGGCTGCCGCGGAGAAATTCTCGATCCAGAGCGACATGAAGAAGCTCATGAAGAACCTCATGAACCTGGAAGGGCGGAAATACGCGATAATCAACACGCATGCCCTCGGGTTCAAGAACTGGCTGGGTAGGATGGACAAGCTCCTCTCAAAAAGCAACATGGCCAAGGTTGCGGAGATAGATTTCCGGATGGGCGACGGAACAGACAAGGGCAACGGGCTCCCCCCGGACTGGGAAAAGCGGCTTGACGGGTTCGCGGCCAAGCTCTGATGACCGGATTCAACCCTTGATCTTTCCCACCGGCGCGAAATAAATCGCAAACTCATCCTCGCCGTCCACGCCGAGCAGCGCATCGGCGCGTTTCTGGTCGTATGCGGCGATGGCGCATGTGCCGCAATTGATGGCCTCGCATGCGAGATACAGGTTCTGGCAGACATGGCCGGCGTCCAGCGCGATGACCTTGACGGAGGCCTCGCCGTACCGCCATTCCATGCGGTAGGGGATGGCCGCCCAGATGAATGTGGCGGCGCTCTTGCCCGCGAATTCCTGACCCAGACAGGCTTCGGACACTTTCTTCTCCAGATTGGCCGGCCCGGAGACCCTCACGAGCGCATGTTCGAGCGGCAGATACCTGTACAAGCCTTTGGCAAGACCTGCGACCCTGAAAGCGGCGATGTAGGTCTCGATGGCATGGCGGCATCCTGCCGACGGGACAGTCCTGTAAACGCGGGCCTCGGATTCCTTCTTCCTGACACCTTGGGTGGCCCAAAGGAGGAATGACAGTTCCTCCAGGGATATCGACCCGCCGGTAAATATCCGTCTGGATTTGCGATTTGCGATGGCCTTGATCAGGGTGTGCTTCCCTGCGCCCTTCAGGGTCTCCGGCCCGGGCAACTCGATGATTTTGGCGTTTTTCGGGACCGGCTTCTGGATGGGCGGCGGGGGAACTCCGCGGTTCTGATCCGTTTTTGTAAAATCCGTCGTCTGGCGCACCGTGTCCTTCAGGAAATCCCTTGGCATGTTAATCCTCTTTTTATCCAAGAGGGATTGGCTGAGCGGATATATTAACAATTCGTGCGTAAGAAATGTTATTAAGCTTGGACTCCCATTATGTTCCGGTGGGCAGGAGAGAAGGAAGATGACCGACAAGGCCGCGCTCCAGAAGATCGTTGAAAAAACGCCTGAGCTGCGGCGCGACGGCCCCGGCCCGTGCAGGGTACTTATCATGTCCGGCCTCCCCCTATCGGGCAAGTCCCACTTGATTGGACTCATCAGAAAGCGCGTCCCGGATTCCTTCCTCCTGGTGAGGTCCGACGAGGTCCGCCCGGTGGTGTGCAGATGCCTCGGACGGAAGCGGCCAGCATACGATGCGATAGAGCATGTGACAACGTTCCTGGTTGCGAGCGAGGTCATCCGGGCCGGGCTCACACTTAACTGGCCCGTCATCGTCGACGCCACCAACCTGAAGGAGGAGTTCCGCAGATGGGCATACGACCCTGCCGAGGCCATGAAGGCCGGCATCATAGTCGTTTTCATGCAGGTCACAGACGATGTCGCCCTGGCCAGATTGGCCGAGCGGGACAGGGACGGCTCTGCAGCTACGCTGGCTGTATACAACAAGCTGAGATATGAGACGGAGCCCATTGAGAGATGCTCAAAGCCCTATGTCGTCTACAACTCGGACGGGGACCTGAGGCCCTATGCCAAGGACCTGGCAAATTGGATCACGGGAAAATCTGACACTGTGCCGGGGCTCAAGAACCTGCACCGCGAAGTTCCCAGGAAGGTTGTGGAACCGGAGAGGGAGCGGGTCGATTTCTACACCGGTAAAGTGGTGAAGCGTTAGCGGGGACGCATCCCGGTAGAAGCGATTAATAGGCAGTTGTCCATTTCCTTAAAATGGAGGATAGGTTGCAAATGAAAATCGGCGTTTGCGGCATCGCTTGCGAGATATGCCCGAAGATGGTTAAGGGAGAATGCCCCAACGGCGAGGCAGGATGCGTGCCGAGGGACAACAAGTTCTGCGCAATCTGCACCTGTGCGTTCAATAGGCACATAATGCACTGCTTCGGATGCCGGGAATTTCCCTGCGAGACGACAAAATCCGGGCCGATCGCGTTCGGCTATTGCCGGTACATCGCCGGGAAGAATTGAGTATTTCGTGTTGCACAATTAATGGAATCACTTGTCCCATGTCATTTCGTAGACGCAGGATTTCCCACCCTTGAAGGTGCACTCGGTCTGCTCGACCTTGCCCCTGAGCTTGCACATGTCCAGCACACCCTGGAACGCGCCCTGCCACGAGTAGCAGTCCAGCTCGTCGAACGGGGAATCCGTCAGGGTTATGGTGGCCCTGCCGTCACCCACATTCACCTTGATCTCGCCGAAGTTGAAGTTCCTGCGGTAATCCTCGACGCCTCTGTCCAATACGTTCCTGATGCCGGCCATTCGGGCCGCGAACGCAATGACGCCGTTCCCGTTCACGGTGTAAACTGCCGCCTTGAAGACCTCGTCCCTGCCATGATTGTCCGCAATCCAGTGCAGGACATCGCAGTTTACCTTTTCGGGGTACCATCCATCTTCGAGAATCTTGGCATTGGGCATTCCGACCGCCCTCTGGCATTGCTCCAGCCCGTCCTTCCCCCATTTCTTCTTGATGTACCTGGCGTAGCCCAAAATCACACCGCCCCGGGTCATCCTCTCAGCTGTTTCGGCCATGGCAGCGGAGAGGCAATATCCGGATAAACGATTTGCGGTCAGGCGTTAAAAAAACAGGCTCTGCTCCTTCAGCAGGCAGAATATCTTCGGGAGCCTGTCCATATCCCTCAATTCCTTCACAACCTTTTCCTTCATGGCATGGGCCTGTTCCTCGCTCAGCCCGGCCCTCACCTTGTAGCTTATGGTCTCGCCCAGGGGCGTCTCGCGTTCGCAAATGCCGAACACACCGTAATCTTCCGGTCGGGCGTACACGCGGCTGCCTTTTTGCAGGCCGAATACAGCTGCGGACACCATGTCCAGATTTTCGCGGTTCTCCCTGAGGAAGTCCACCGTGTCCGCGAAGGAAGCGGCATCCTCCCCCGGGAACCCGAACATCACGAACACGATGTTCCTGATGCCCGAGCCATGGCTTTCCGCGAGCACTTCCCGGATGTCCTCTACCCTGGTGCCTTTCCCCATCGAGTCCAGGATCCGCTGGTTCCCTGACTCGACGCCGAAGGATATACACACCAGCCCGCTCCCTCTCAGCTTGGGGAACAGGCCGAGCAGATCCTCGGTCGGCCTGGTCTGGCACCACCACCTCACATTCAGCGGCCCGAGCATGTCCGCGAGTTCGGACAATCTTCCCGCCGGAATGTTGTCGTCGATGAAGAAAAGGTTCTTGATCTTGTTATCCAGAATGGTTTTTTTGATGCATTCCAGATCAATCTCGCGGTATGGAACGTTTTCATGGTGGGTGCAGAAGGCGCATGCCCCGTGGCTGCAGCCCTGCGAACTTCTCATGGGGTATATCATCTCCTTCGAAAGATAGTCATCCTCGGGGTAATGGCTGAAATCCAGCGCGCATGAATTTCCGGATTCGGTCCGCCCAGTCAGATATTCCAGAAGCTCTTTCCCGTCATTCAGCACCCTGCATCCTTCCCTGCCCAGCCTTGCTGCGGCAGGCCCGCCTGCCACGCAGTCGACCCCATTCCCGGAGAGTGCCTTGATGAGCTTCGCCCCGTAAAAAATCTGGCTGTTGTAAACGATGCTGAATCCAACGGCGTCCGGTTTTTCCTTGACTATGAGGGCGAGCAGTTCGGAAAAGAATTCCGGCTCTTCGCCCCTGGCCATCATCAGGTTGTTCTCCCTGTGGACCTTCTTCGCCCGGCTGGAGTACTTCCCGAGAAGCCCGGAATATGAGTTAAGAGTTCCTTTCGCCCTTTCCATCCTTCGGTAAAGCTCGGCGAACTTCCGCCTATGGAATTTTGCATTGAGATCCAGGCATTTGACGGTTATGTCGGTGTTCGCCGAGATGTACGCCGCCAGGCCGGTGACGGAATGCGGGGGCACGGTGGGCGTGCAGAAGGGCGGGTAGACGAGGAGGAGCTTCATCGCGCCGCACTTAGCCGGCGCGGTTAATAATTATTGCGGGCGCGTTTGTTGCATATGCCTTTCATCAAACTTCTTCATGTTGAGGGCTTTCTGCTCCGGGCCGTTGGAATCTCAGCACTCATAGGGACAAGTCGAGCCAGCCAGCATCCGAATTTGGTGAAGCAAATTATTATCAGCCTGACAATTAAAAATGAGGAATTGCGTGATTAACGGTTTCTGACATTGTATAATAACAAGAAAACATTTATATTTAGATGAAACTATGACAGCATAGATAAAATTGGGAGAGTGTAAGATGAAGACGTTGCTTGCAGTTTTGATTGTTGCCGGAATGATTTTTACAACTGTAATGCCCGTGAATTATGCAACAAATGAGGACAATTCCATAATAATTGATGACCGGGATGAACTCGATTGCCAGAGCACACAATCTGAGGAAATGGTTGTTGAATTGCAGTTAGGCGAACACAAAATAAACGTTGATGGAACGGGAACAAGTTCTTTGACATATCCTGGGTCCGACATAATAGGTTTGCCGGGTGCACCGGCATTGCCTGTAAAAAAATACAGGCTGTTGCTGCCACCGAATGCAGATCCCGATAGTGTGATTGTCAATTTAATAGCGGACACCAGTGAACATCTCTCGGGTAAATTTTCATTTTCAAAAAATCTGCCTCCCGCAACATTCAGAGAGGACGGTAGCATGTACATCTCTGAAGAGGCCGATTACAGCTGGGTTTATTCTCTCGATTCCCCGTGGCCGGATGAAATAATCGGGAACCGTGAGGTACATTACATGAGGCAGGCACCAATCCTCACATTCGATTATTATCCTTGCCAATTCATCCCTACCTGGCAAGAGGTGATAGAACACACAGATGTCAAGGTTTCCGTGTCATGGAAACAGAACGATAAGACGCTCTCCGACCCCCTGACCTTGAAATTTCTTTCGCGAATGAAGGAGGATATCGATAATTTCGAGATTGCCGATAAATCATACAACAACAATTATGACAGAGACAGCACGGGCAGCACATACGCCATCATTGCGACAAATGACATCCTTGACAACTGCGGGGCACTGGAGTTCTTTTGGGATTTCCTCGAGGCAAAAGGCTTTTCAGTCCTGGGCGTGACCGAAGACGATTACGGATATACAACAGGAAAACAAAGGGTGTTAAACATCCGACAATGGCTTATCAATCACTATGTGTCAGACTCCATCGAGTATGTCCTCCTCATAGGTAACCCGGACCCGTACGATGAAACTGATCCGGCCGGTTCTGTCGGGGATTTGCCGATGCTCATGTGCTGGCCCAGGCACGGCAGTGGTGACGGCTATGAGAATTCGCCAACAGATTATTTCTATGCGGATTTGACCGGGAACTGGGACAAGGACGGCGACGGATATTATGGGGAATACATCGGGGATGGAGGAACGGGCGGGGTTGATTTCTACAGCGAGGTGCTGGTCGGCAGGATACCGTTCTATGGCTCATACACGGATGTGAACAATATCCTGACAAGAACGATGAACTACGATGGGACATGTGACGAGGAGTGGAAGCAACACATGCTTCTTCCGATGGCGATATCGAACTATGCGAACGAGGACAGGTTGGGTTGGGCCAGAACGGACGGGCTGGATCTCCCCCAGAACGTTTTCAATAACATTCTGACCCCGGTGGGAATGGACGGCACGGTGATGTACGAGGGAGAGGGGCTCTCGCCGGTCTCCCCGTCTGCATATCATTATGACATGGACATCAACGAAGCGAATTTCATCTCCGAGTTCAACCAGGGGTATGGAACCGTATTCTGGTGGGCCCACGGCGGAAATGCGACGGCCTACAGAAAATATTGGTATATAGATGATGGGGACGGCGTGCCCGAGTATGGCGAGATGAATTGGGTGGGGTTCGTTGATAATTCCATGGTTAGTCTCCAAACAGACCAGCCCGCGTTCTTCTACCAGGCATCATGCAACAATGGAGCCCCAGAGCATTGGTACAACCTTGGTCATTCGCTCTTGAAAAGAGGCGCGGCAATCAATACGATATCGTCCACCAGGGTGAGCTGGTATATGATAGGAACTTGGAACCCAACATGGAGCCAGACCCGTTCAGACAATGCTGGCATAGGCTACTTTTATTTCGATTGCCTACTAAATTCCTTTATGACTGTCGGTGAATCGTTATACACTGTAACTGCAACCACAGGCCACGATTGGGAGGGCCAGAGCTGGATGAACAAGATGGACTTCAATATTTACGGGGACCCGTCCTTGCTTTATTACTGTGTCCCGCCAACCGTGACAGTAACCCAACCCAACACAGCATTGGCATGGCCGCAGGGAAGCTCGCAAACCATTACCTGGACCACCACCCCCGGCACATACTCTCCGTCAACGGTCGACATCTATTACTCGGCTGTTGGCGCGTATGGTCCATACGAACAGATCGCTGTCGGCGAGCCGGATGACGGTTCGTTCATATGGAGTCCAATACCCAACATAGTTTCCTCCACGAACTGCTATGTGTTAGTCGTGGTCACAGACAGAGGGGATTTCGTCGAGTCGGACATCAGCGACGTTGCGTTTTCAATAACTAACATCCGTGCGCCGATACGTATTGACGCGGACTCTGATTTCGATTCCGCGCACGGCGTCACCGGCGGTTCCGGGACTGCGTCCGAACCGTGGATAATCGAGGGCTGGATTATAGACGGGGGGGGTTATGGTTATTGTGCATACATCGGGAACACCACTAAACATTTCATCCTGCGGAACTGTGAGTTCTATGGGGCGAACGGCGCCTATAATTTCCCATATTACACTCATGCTGGGGTCACTCTGTACAATGCACAGAACGGTGTCATCACATGCAACGAAATCCACTCAAACAACAGGACCGGCATCTATCTCTTGGACTCAAGCAACAATAACGAAGTGACAGAAAATAATTGCTCGAACAATCTGTATCGCCATGGGATAGGCATATCGGATTCCCTGTGGAATGTTGTCATCTCAAACGATTGCCTGAACAACGGGCAGGCGGGGATCGGCCTCTGGTCCTCCTCGTTCAATTACTTGGCGGAGAATGTATGTGTCTCGAATGGCAATTATGGGATATATTGTGACAATTCAGAAAACAATTCGATAGAATCCAACATATGCAAGATGAATTATGCCGGCCTCGTCACGACAAGCGCCTCCAACACCAATACGCTGAGTGGCAACAATTGCACGGACAACAATTACGGAATAGCGAACAACTGCTCGAATTTCAACATCATAGATTCCAATTACTGCGGCTCCAACCACGATCCCGGGGGAGGCATCGGAATTTGGGAGTCTGTTTATTGTGAAATTACGAACAATTTTGTCACGAACAATGATATCGGATTGAATCTCGAAACATGCGATTATGCTTGGATTGCATACAACACAGTGTCTCACAATACCGATTATGGGATTTACATGAAGGATTCCAATGAGAATGCCATATGTCACAACAATATTATTTCTAACAACATTCAAGCATCTGTTTGGGGCGTAAATGAATGGGATGACGGATATCCTTTGGGCGGCAATTACTGGTCCAATCATGTCGTTGCCGATTATTACTGCGGTCCCGGGCAGGATATCCCCGGCGGCGACGGAATCTGCGATTCCGCATATCTCAATGGGCCATCTTTGCGAGATAACTATCCGCTCATGGCGCCCTGGGGACTCAAGCACTTCAATATCAGTCTCCAAGCGGGTTGGAACCTTATTTCAATTCCTTTGAGAATGGAGGATTATTCGATTCCGTATGTGTTGGACAGCATATACGGAAAATGGGATTCGGTGAAGTATTATGACTCTGAAGATGTGAACCGCCCATGGAAAAGTTACAAAACCGGAGGCATGGTGAATAATATTGAGAACATATATCCCCATATGGGAATATGGATTCATACAACTGAGGCATGCCAATTTACTATCCCGGGGCATCTGATGGGTTCTACCGGCAGAATCCTGCGCACCGGATGGAACCTGGTGGGCTATCCGACATTGAGCCCGCTATCCGCTTATGACACATTATCGGGGACAGGCGCCGACATAATCTCTGTGTACCAGAGTGCAAGCCCATACATACTCGATATTACAGACCTTTCGACCGTGACTATGGTAGCTGGAAACGGATATTGGGTGCATGTGCCTGCCGATACATGGTGGATCGTGGATTGATAATCTAGCTTGCTCCCGGCTCACATCCGTGAGAGTCATGTGCAAACAGAATATCGGCCAGAAGGTTCGTGTCGAGTGTGGAACTGTATAGAGTGGCCTTTTATTCAAGTACGTTTGGCTGCATTCCATAGCCCCCGGGCCGGCGGGCCCATGGTCACAGGCCGTTATGGCCTGCCCATCCCAATTGTGTCATCGCGGTATAGGCCGTGGGTCGGGGCTTAAGATTTAAATCGACTCTCGCAAACCTTTTTATCCCTTGCCCAATCTATGGATTTTCATGCATCCTGTCAATGACATCCGGGGAACTCAGGGCTCGGCACTCAGAGGCAAACGCATAGTCCTGTGCATCACGGGCAGCATCGCCGCGGTAGAGACTGTCAAGCTCGCCAGGGAATTGGCCAGGCTGGGCGGCGAGGTCATCCCGGTCATGACCAGGGCGGCCACCAAGATTGTGCACCCAGATTCTGTGCATTTTGCGACCGGCAATGTCCCGATTATCGAGCTGGACGGCTCCGTGAAACATGTGGAGCTGTGCGGGGAGTCTGGCTCCAGGGCGGATGTCCTGCTTATTGCCCCGGCGACGGCCAACACCATCTCCAAAATAGCATGCGGCATCGACGACACCGCAGTAACCACGATGGCGACATGCGCCATCGGCTCAGGGATGTCGATGATCATTGTTCCGGCCATGCACGGCTCCATGTTCAGGCACAGGATAGTGCAGGAGAACATCCAGAAACTGAAGAAGCTGGGCGTGGCCTTCGTAGGCCCGAAGCTGGAGGAGAGGAAGGCCAAGATGGCGTCCATCGGCGATGTCGTGGCCGAGGTCTGCCGCGCGGCAGGCCCGAAAGACCTGGCCGGGAAGAAGGTCCTGGTCATCGCCGGTTCCACAAGGGAGCCGATAGACTATGTGAGATTCATCACCAACCGCTCGTCCGGGGCAACAGGGCTGGCGCTCGCGTGGGAGGCGTACCGCAGGGGTGCGGATGTGGAGATTTGGGCCGGGGAGGGCATCGGGGCACCGGCATTCGCAAAGGCGACGGTGTTCGGGTCTGTGGCAGAACTCGCGAAGATGGCCCCGGGGGCCAAGGCGGACATCGTCATAGTGCCGGCCGCAATCTCGGATTTCACAGTCAGGCCCGACCGGGGCAAGATTGCCTCGTCAAAACCCAAAACTCTGGGGCTGGAGCCGGCGCCGAAGATACTCGGGCTTCTGCGCAGGAAAGGCAGGGTACTTATCGGCTTCAAGGCAGAGACAGGAATCACTGGGAAAGAGCTGGAGAAGCGGGCCCGGGACCGCATGAAGCAACACGGCCTGGACATGATCGTGGCGAACCTGCTTGAGAAGGTCGGCACTGAGGACACCGAGGCCCTGGTCCTCAGGCGAAGCAAGAAGCCGGTTCCGTTCAGAGGCAGGAAGAGCGCGCTGGCAGAGCTTATTTTCGACCTGCAGGAGGAGTGAGATGAAGGCGTTCTGCCCGGGGCATGTCACGGGGTTCTTCGTCATCGAGGACGGGTCGCCCGTGCCCGAGAAGAAGGGCTCCAGGGGAGCGGGATTCTGCGTGGAGCTGGGTGCTCTGGCCGAGGTTTCCATGATTGCGGGAAAGACCTCCGTGTTCTTCGGGGACAGGGAGACAGACGCCCCGGTCACGAAGAGGGCTCTTGAACTTTTGGCTCCGGGCTGGGCATTCGATGTGAAAATCCAGCACCAGGCGCCGATGGGGCAGGGTTTCGGCATGAGCGCGGCAGGCACGTTCGCCGCCTGTCTGGCCGCAGCCATGGAACTCAAGATTCTTGACCCGAAGTATGCGGCTCTCAGGGCCACCCATATCGCCGAGGTCGAGAACAGGACCGGCCTGGGGGACGCGGTGGCGCAGAGCGTCGGGGGGTTCGTCCACAGGGTGGAGCCCGGAATTCCGCCGCACGGCGAATTCGAGAAACTCGGCATTGCGGGGCGGGAGGTCGTCTTCTGCATACTGGGCCAACCCATCAAGACATCAGCGGTCCTCGCCGATGGCGAGATGAGGATGAGGATTCGCGAATCAGGAGACCTGTGCATGCGGGATTTCGAGACCGCGCCCGGTTTCGACGAGTTCGTGAACATCTCCTGGGCCTTTGCCCGCGATTCTGGCCTGGCATCCGAGAAGATGAATAAGGTGCTCGGGATGCTGGGCAGCGCCGGGAAGGGCAGCATGGTGATGCTTGGAAACACGGTTTTTGCGTTTGGCGATTGCGATGCCATAGAGAAGAAATTTTCCGGGCTGGGCACGGTGCTCAGGTCAAGGGTATCCGAATCCGGGCCCCGGTTGGTCTGATTTCATTCGGCCAGGGGTATTGGGGTGGGTCAAGCAATTTCGAAAGGTTTATATTGCCTTATATGTTATTCAATTTGGAGAGTTTAAGTGAGTGAGTTCCCTTTAGAACAACCGGATTTTATTGCTCGTGAAGATGAATTGGCTATATTAAATAACCATCTGGATCAGGCAATATCCGGAAAAGGTTCAATGGTTTTGATCTCGGGGGAAGCGGGTGTCGGGAAGACCAGATTGATGAATGAGATTATCAAGTTCGCCGAACAAAAGGACATCCACATAGCAAGAGGCATGTGTCTTGCAGAGAGCCTTGAACCTTTAATGCCTATTAAATATGCTTTAAAAGATGCAAATTTGTTCCATCTGGTCTCGGGTGCCCCGCCGCCTTTGCTGATTTCCATTTATCTGATAAACAATGCCGGGGTTCTGATTTCGAAGGCGGAAAGAGAGGAATCGGGGCTTGATTCGGATATCTTCGGAGCAATGTTAAAAGCAGTTGGTGATTTTGTTTCTGATTCGTTATCGCTGATGGGGAGAAGCGGAAGCGGATTGAATTCCATTGGATATGAAAAATATAAGATTTTAATTCAGACTCTTGGAAATTACTCAATAGCAGCAGTTATAGAAGGAAATGAAAATGAGTTCATAATTTATGACATGAGGAGGACCTTACAGGAGATTGGAAACCAACTAGATGGCTGGTCGGGGGAGATGTCTGAAGTCAAGCACATCCTACCAAAATTACATTGGTTCATAAACTCTGGTAAGTACAACGGAAGATTTCTAGTGGACGACTCGAAACTTTTCCAGGAGAATTTTTTCGATAATGTACTCCTGGGTTTGCAAAGAGTGTCAACGGAAAAAACCATGCTTTTTTTTATAGAGGATTTACATTGGGCGGACCCGACGACCCTTACTCTCCTTCATTATGTCGCAAGGAACATCAAACAAAATCGTATTGTTATATTTGGCACATTTCGACCAGAGGATGTTGTGGTTTCGTGGGATGGAAAACCACATCAACTTGAAATTGCCATGCAAAAAATGAATCGGGAGGACCTTTTTGTAATCATGCAATTGATTAGATTTGACAGGGCCGAATCCAAGAAACTAATCAATAAAACATTGGGGAACACAATATTCGAAGAGGTGTTTTACGAACGTGTGTATAAAGAAACAGAGGGCACCCCTTTTTTCATTTTGGAAATTATTAAACTGCTAGTTGAGGACGAGATAATTGCAAAATCCGGAGATGGAATATGGAGATTGAAGACCGATATAAACCAGTTGAATATCCCGTCAAAAGTATATGACGTCATTAAACGACGGTTAGATAGACTGTTAAATGAGCAAAGGCGAATCTTGGATTGCGCAAGTGTTGTCGGAGAGGAGTTTCAATCGGATATCGTTAGCAAAGCCATCGGATGCAATAAACTCCAATTGCTTGAAAATTTAAATGATATAGAAAAAGCCCATCGCCTAATCCATTTCATGAAACATCAATATAAATTTGACCATTCCAAAGTCAGGGAGGTATTGTACAATGGAATCAGTGAGGAACTTAGGAAGGAATACCATAGGGTCATTGGGGACATAATTGCAGAGCATTACAAAGACGATTTTGAAGAAGTAATGACCAGTGTGGTTTACCATTATTATGAAGCCGGGGATCAACGCGCGGGAAATTTCCTTATTCAGGCTGGAAAGAAAGCAATGGAGAAACATGCTAACGAGGAAGCCATCAGATTCTATGAAAAGGCGCTGGAAACGATTGGTACGGATGCCAGAGCAGGTATTCTAGAGAATATTGGAGATATCCAGCTGTTGACGAGCGATTATGAAAAAGCAATAGATTTTTTTGAAAAGGCCATCGCATCAACCAAAAACCCGGTTTCACTGGCAAGGTTGCAGAGAAAGGTGGGGGAAGTTCATGAAAAAAGAGGGGAATTCAAGGAGGCTTTACTCCTTTTCGCCAAATCAAAAGGGATTATTAAAAATAAAAAATCATTGGAATACGCAAGGGTTTGTGTGGAAGAGGGATATACACTTTGGAAGCAGGGAAATTATAATGTGGCATTGCCTATCTTACTGGAAGCACTTGAAGTATTCAAGGCATCCGGGGGAGAAGATAAAGATTCGGGGAAGGTACAGCGATTGATTGGAAATGTATATTGGAAGATGGGTAAGCGGGATGATGCTCTAAACCATTATAATGAAAGCTTGTCCCTCATGGAAAGGGCCAGGGACATGTGTGGCATTGCTAGCGGTTTGAACAACATCGGTTTGATTTATCAGTATAAAGGCGAAGCGGACAGGGCTATCGATTTTTTTAAGCGCAGTCTCGACATCGATCAAAAAATAGGAGATAAATTGGGCATTGCGCAATCTCTCAACAATATTGCCTTCATCCACTCGAACTTGGGCGAAGTGGACAAAGCCCTGGAATACTACCACCAAAGCCTTGAGATAAAGGAAAAAATAGGAGACAGGTATGGTATTGGCCTCTCTCTAAACAATATTGGCAACATGCATTTATACATTAATAATCTGGATGTTGCCCACAAGTACTTAAATCAGAGTCTTGAAATCCTTACAGACATCGGCGATAAACGCATGATTGCGTCAGTATACAGGAATCTGGGCATTTTATATAGGAAAAAAGGCGATGTGGATAAAGGAATAGATTATCAACAGAAAAGTTTTTATATCCTGTTTGAAGAAGATTCGGGGGAAGATAAACCTCAACGGCCGTTATATGAAGAATGAATCGATGATTGCTCATTCCGAGAGGGTGAACAGCCGGTCATCGCCGCCGACATCGAACAGTCCGAGCCTGGCACCCGCGTCCAGCCAGCCGTGGGCGTAATTCACGCACGCGAAGGCGTTGACAAAATCACCTGTTTCCCTGAAATGCTTCGCGTCCTCGAAATAGGCTTTTGCCATTGACAGGAAATCATCAGCCAGCTTCCGGTGGTGGCTTGGCTCCGGGGCTGCAATCTTGACCTTGGCCAGTGCTGCCGAGGTTATCTCCAGGTACCTGTCCAGATGCTCCGGGGCAATCTCCGCTCTCTGCATGGGCCACTGAAATGGGCTTCGGGTTTATTAGGCCTCCGGCAAAGCGCTCGAACCTGTCCAGCAGATCCGGTTTCCTCTCCGGCCTGCGGTGTTTCCGGAGCTCCCGCATCTCCAGGTAATACCATGTTGCCAGAAGCATCAGGTATGAAAGGCCCAGCACCCGGTAGTCGCCCCACGACATCCCGCTGAAATAGAGGTCTGGCAGTAGGGGGTACAGGAACCTGGTGCCGAACGTGTCGGCATGAAAGGGGATGTCCATGCATATATGCAGTGCCCAGGCCGACAGGGCAGGCAGCAGCTTCGGCCTGAGTTTCCAGACGATAAGTGCCACAACGGCCAGGGTCACGAAGCTGTGTAGGAGATGATAAATCACCAGGAAGGCCGGGGGCAGCGTGAGCATGGCGTCGCCGAATTTCGCGCCCGGCGTTCCGAATATCACATAGAGCATTATCAGGAGGAATCCGACATCGGGCAGGACCGAGAACAGCATGGCTTCCTCGTACCATAGCTTGTTCCGGGCCCCGACATGGGTCCACAGGATGTGGGAGAACATGTCCATATATCAGAATAGTGCTATTCGGGAATATATATTTTGGTACGAAATTTCACGGTCCTCAGATTTTCTCGCACAGGCACAGATATGCCAGGCTGCCGCTGAACCTGTGCAGTTTGATTGTCCTGAGCCCGGCCTTCCTCAGCAGGGCCGGCACGTCCAGCGAGATGTCGGTGAAACCGGCCTGCCACATCACGGCCTTCAGGTATCTGTACCTGAACCTCTGCTTGCCGGCAGGAGGTTTTCCCGTGTCCAGCACTGAGAACCTTGCTCCCGGTTTTAGTACGCGCGCAACCTCGAAAATCGCCTTCTCCGGCTCGGGGAAGGA
Organism: Methanomassiliicoccales archaeon UBA147; assembly: GCA_002496385.1. Lineage (GTDB taxonomy): Archaea > Thermoplasmatota > Thermoplasmata > SG8-5 > SG8-5 > UBA147. Next base: position 20,681 of record DAJR01000046.1, read on the forward strand.
GGTGAACGCGAACGTGGCCAGCGCCGCGTCGAAATGGTTGTCGGGGTGTGTCAGGGCGGTGCAGTCCTGTACTTCTGCCGTCGCTTTTTTTTCTAGCCCCAACTTCTGAATGCGGGCATTGGCCCTGGCCACCATGGCTTCCGAGAAATCGACGCCGACGGCCTTACCCCCGGTGCCCAGCTTGGAAGCCAGGTATGGGAGGATGGCCCCCGTGCCCGTGCCCACGTCCAGCACCAGGGCGTCGGGCTTAAGGTCGAGTACATCCACGGCCAGCTTCTTCTGGTCATTGACGCCGCCAAGGTCGAAGGCGTCGTAGAACCTGCTCCACCGGTCATACTTCTTCCTCACACGCTCGCTCTTGACCATGGGTCACGTCCCGAAGCGCCTGGCCCTCTGCTGGTAGGACCTTATCGCTCTTAGGAAATCTATCTTCCTGAACCCGGGCCAGTAAACATCCACAAAATACAGCTCCGAATATGCCAGTTGCCACAGCAGGAAGTTGGATACCCTCACTTCGCCGCTCGTCCTCAGGATGAGATCCGGGTCGGGGAACTCCTTGGTGTACAGGTGATTGGAGAACATCTTCTCGTCGATTTTATCGGGCTCCAGCAGGCCGGCCTTGACCTTGCCCGCAATCTCCCTGATGGCCTGGATGATCTCCTCCCTGCCGCTGTAGGCGATGGCAAGGTTGAGATGATATTTGTCATAGCCCTTGGTCCTTTCCTCGGCGTAGGCTATGGCCTTTCTGACGTTCTCGGGGAGAATCTCTGTCATGCCCAGTACCCTTATCCGTATCTGGTGCTTGTGCACCCTCTCGTCATCCGCTGCCTTGTGGAAACTCTCGTCGAACAGCCTCATCAACTCGTCTATTTCCTCACTGGTCCTGTTAAGGTTCTCGGAGGAGAATGCATACACCGTGAGAATCTTGACGCCGACCTCCATGCCCCAGTTGAGCAGCTCCTCGAGCTTGTTGCGGCCTTCCTTGTGGCCCTCGGCAGGCCCGAGGCCCAGGTCGCGGGCGAAGCGGCGGTTCCCGTCCATGATGATGGCCACATGTTCGGGTGCAGGTTTGCCGAGGACCTCCTTGAGCAGCTTCTTCTCATACTGCTTGTAGGCCGTGTCGGCGATGATGCCGGTCCTTTGATGGGGGCTGTCAGAAGGCATTGTCCCGACCAACAAATGCAGGTATAAAGGGGTTTCCGAGCATCATATCATGTGCACGATCAATCCTGACCGCAGCTTCGGCTCGAACCATGTTGATTTGGGAGGCATGACATTGCCCGAATCGGCGACGCTGAACAGCTGGTCCAGTGTCACGGGGTACAATGAGAAGGCTACCTTGAACTTACCCGAGTTCACGAGCCTCTCAAGTTCCCCGGTGCCGCGAATGCCGCCTATGAATTTTATCCTTGTGTCGGTGCGCGGGTTTTTGATTCCGAGAATCGGGTCAAGCAGGTTGTCCTGCAGGATGCTGGCATCTATGCTCTTAACCGGGTCGTTCGCGGGGTATGTCCCGGGCTTGGGTTCCAGTGAATGCCACATGTTGCCAAGGTACATCGAGAACCTGTGCGCGGAATCTGGACTTGAGCCCGCGTTGGATTTGATGATGAAATTGTCGCCGACAAGCTGGAGGAACTCTTTCTCGCCAAGGCCGTTCAGGTCCGTCACTGCCCTGTTGTAGGCCATTATCCTCATGTGGCTCTTGGGGAATATCACTGCCATGAAGAAGTTGTACTCTTCATTCCCAGTGTGGTTCGGGTTGGCCCCTTTCCGCTGCCTGGCAACGATTGAGCCGGCCGCGCTCCTGTGATGGCCGTCCGCAACATACAGGCAGGGGATATCGCTGAATATTTTGGATATCTCGCCTGATCTTTCGTTTGGAACGAGCCAGACCGTGTGGCGCACATTGTCCGCGGACACGAAGTCGCATTCCGGCGCACCTGCGCAAACCTCGGCCTGCAGGCAGTTCAGCTCCTTGCTGTCCGGGTAAGTGAGAAACACAGGCCCGACCTGTGCGTTCAGTGCCATGATATGCCTCACCCTGTCATTTTCTTTTTCGGGCCGCGTGAACTCGTGCTTCTTGATCAAGCCTGCGTCATATTCCTGCACGGAGACCGCGGCCACGAGCCCGGTCTGGGAATGGTGCTCCATTATCTGCCGATAGAAGTAGAAGCTGGGGCTTTCATCCCGGGCCATGGTTCCGTCGGAAACAAATTTGCCCAGGTTGTCAGCGGCCTTCTTGTAAACCGCGTCGCTGTACGGGTCTGTCTCCGGGGGCAGGTCTATCTCGGATTTATTGACATGCAGGAAGCTCAGGTCGTTGCCCTTCGCCATCTCCCTGGCCTCGTTGGAATCCAGAACATCATACGGGGGAGCAGCCACCTTTTCTGCGAGATTGTTCTTGGGTCTGAGGCCCGCGAACGGTCTGACTGTGACCATGCTATCACTTGCCTTTCAGTTTCTCAAGGACAGCCTCGGCCACCATCACACCGGCCCTGTACTGGCCTTCATCGGTCTGAGCGCCTATGTGGGGTGTGCATATCAGATTGGGCAGCTCGAGCAGCTTGCTGCCGGCGGGCGGCTCGGTCTCGAAAACGTCCAGGCAGGCGGCCCTGACCTTGCCCGATTTCATCGCGTCATAGAGGGCGTTCTCATCAATCGTGCCGCCCCTGGCGACATTCAGAATCACGACGCCGTCTTTCATCTTTGCGAACTGCTCGGGGCCTATCATGTGCTTCGTCTCGGGGGTGAGGGGCAGGTGCAGGGTGATGAAATCGCTCCTTGAAACGAGGCCGGCCAAGTCGACATTCTCATATTTGTCGCTCTTGACGTACGGATCGTAGGCCAGTACGCTCATGCCGAATGCGACGGCGCGTTCCGCGACTGCCTGGCCTATCCTGCCGATGCCTGCGACTCCGATAGTTTTGCCGTAAACTTCCTTGCCCTTCAGGGTCTTCTTCTCCCATTTCCCGGCCTTGGTGGTGTTGGTCCCGGCGACAATGTCCCTGTACGAGGCCAGTATGAACGTGAATGTCAGTTCGGCCACAGAAATGGTGGTCGCGGTGGGCGTGTTCACCACGGTTATGCCCTTTGACTTGGCATGCTCCACGTCAACATTGTCCAGGCCTATCCCGGCGCGGCCTATCACCTTGAGCTTGGGCGCGGCGTCTATCAGGGCCTTGGTGACCTTGGTGGCCGCCCGCACGACTATGGCGTCGCAATCCGCGATCAGCTTGGGGAGGTTCTCCTTCGGCTCGTCCCATGCCCTGACCACGGTGTGCCCCCCGGCCTCCATCTTCTTCACGCCGTCCATTGCCAGTTTGTCCGAGACGAGTATCTTCACTTCACTCCCCCCAGATGTCGTCGATGTGGTAGAGCAGAGACTTTATCTCGTTCGGGGTCCACTCGCCCATGTGGCCGATCCTGAATGTCTTTTCCTTCAGGTCGCCGTAGCCGTTTGCTATCTGGTACCCCCTCTTGCCGAGTTCCTTGTTCAGGGCACCAATGTCCTTCCCGAGCGTGTTGGCTATCGTCGAAACAGTGACGGACTCGTAACCGGGCTCAGGGAACATCTTCATCTTCTTTGACGCCCATTTCCGTGTCAGCTCGGCCATCGCCAGGTGCCTCTCGTACCTTGCCTTCGGGCCTTCCTTGAGCATGCGGTCGAGCTGGTAATCGAGCGCGAACATAAGGCTCACGTTGGGGGTCGTCGGGTTCTGCTGCTTCTTCTGATAATAATCATGTATCGCGATGAGGTCGGTGTAATGTCCCCTGCCCGGGACGGTCCTGGCCCGCTCTACGGCCGCGTCCGAATAGAGACCCATGCATAGTCCGGGGGGCAGCGCAAAGCATTTCTGGGTGGAGGTGAACATTATGTCAGCATTGAGTTTTTCCGGGACAAGGTAATCTCCGCCGGCAGAAGATACTGCATCCACCACGAACATCATGTCGGGATATTCTTTTTTAATGGCCTTCCCTATGTCCTCGATGGGGTTTCTGACCCCGGTGGCGGTCTCGTTATGGACGATTATAGCGGTGTCATATTTGTTCTTGGCCAAGGCCTCCATGACCATATCCGGCTTTATTGCTTTTCCCGGCTCTACTGTCAGTGGATCGACCTGCTTTCCAGAGTCGCGGATGGTCTCGTACATGCGCTTGGAGAACGCACCGCAAACGCCCGCCAGGGCCCGTTCTTTCACCATGTTGCGGGCAGTGATGTCCATCCAGATGGTTCCTGAGGCGGTCAGGACGGTCCTGTTCCTCCGGGTCTCAAAGTACTTGCCCAATTTGTCGATGATGCCTGTGTACAGTGCCGTGTATTCCGAGCTCCTGTGCCCAATCAGCCACTTGGTCTGCTGTTGCAGAATCTCGACCGGAGATTCTGTCGGTCCGGGAATCAACAATCTCTTGTGGGACATAGAATTACCTCGACAGATATTTGGAAGGTGCCTATTAATGTTTTCAGCTAGCGGTATTCCGGGAATTGGCCTGCCTTATGCCGCTTCGCAAGATCGATATAGGTTGCCGCGTTCTTCCTGGCGTATTCGCCGAGCGACGCATCTCCTTCCCTCACAATTTTCCCGGGCACGCCGACAACAAGGCTTCCCGGCGGGATGACGGCGCCTTCCTTCACCACTGCGCCCGCAGCCACAATCGAGCCCTTTCCGACGACCGCCCTGTTGAGTACCGCGGCCTTCATCCCAATGATCACATCATCCCCGACGGTCGCGCCGTGGACCACGCAGCCGTGGCCCATTGACACATTCTCCCCTATCCGGGTGCCTGTGTCGGTGGTGACGTGTATGACGCAGCAATCCTGGACGTTGGAGCCGCGGCCAATCCTTATCGGGGCCTCGTCTCCGCGTATCACCGCGTTTGGCCAGACCCCGCAATCTTCCGCAATCTCGACGTCGCCGATTATCACCGCGGTCCTGTGAACATAGCATGATTCGTGCACCTTGGGCTTCATGCGCGGGGGATTGTCCAGGACAGATAAGAATATTGCCCACTGGATTTTGGCGGGCGATTACAGGTTCCATGACTTTCTATTGAAAAGTTTTAATAGTGTGGCAGCTTATCCAAACCCGATGAAGACATACCTCACCATGATGTTCAGCACCGAGGGGAACCTCCCGTCCGAGATAGTGGACAGGCTGCAGATGATAGGGTTCAAGCCCTGCACGGGCAACTATGACTTCGTGTATGAGTGGGGGAAGAATGCCAGTGTCGAGGACACAATCTACTTCGCGGACAAGGTTCATGAGGTCCTCAAGAACATGGGCGTAATGTTCAGGCTCGAGACCGACGACGGCCGGGCTGAATCGTTATAGACAACCTTCCCTATTTCTTGGCAAGCTACTTTTATTCGGGCTGTCCATAAGCTTTTTACCTTTGAAAACATGGCTGGGCGCATGACCGAGCCCCATGAGTTCCTTGCCGAGGACGTCGGCTCCGGCGACATCACTTCGGAGGCATTGGCCGCGCACGCAAATGTGAAGGCCGCCATAATCGCCAAGGACGATTGCGTGGTCGCGGGAATGGATGTGGCTGCGGAGATATTCCGGCATGTCGGGTTGGATGTGAAAATAATTGTTCGCGACGGGGAGAACGTGAGGAAGGGCACCGCCGTTATGGAGATTTACGGCCCGGCCCGCGCGCTGCTGGGCTCGGAGAGGTTGGCCCTCAACTTCGTCATGAGGCTAAGCGGCATAGCCACTGCCACCCGGAAGCTTGTGGATGCCTGCCGGCCGCTGAACCCAAACATTAAAATTGCCGCCACCAGGAAGACCACGCCGGGCCTGAGGAAGTTTGAGAAGGACGCCGTTGAGCTGGGAGGGGGCATCCGCCACCGGGAGGGACTCTATGACCAGTTCCTCATCAAGGACAATCATCTGAAGATCGTTGGCTCGGTTGCAGAGGCGGTGAGGCTGGCTAAGGCGTACCGGCCGGGCATGAAGATTGAGGTTGAAGTAACAGACATCAAGATGGCCGAGGAAGCTTCGTACGCGGGGGCGGACATCATCATGCTTGACAACATGAGCCCTGCACAGGCGGCGAAAGCCGCGGCTGCGATCAGGAATGTCAATCCCAAGGCAATCGTGGAGATCTCCGGGGGCATCACGCCTGACAACATCCGAGGCTATGCGGGGTTCGCTGATGTTATTTCACTGGGGTGGCTGACACACTCCGTCAGGGCGGTTGATTTTTCGCTGGAGATAAAATATGTCGGAAAATGATAAGGCGGGAGCCGATGAGAGGCGTTTCAACCTCTTGGAGGAAATACGGGATGGGGTGGGGTTGGTGCCATCCCGATTATCAAGGTTGAGGTGGATACGGGCTCCTCGCGGTTCCAGGTATTTCGAGGGCATTTATTCCAAGAAATATTTCTTCATTTGCGTGTTCGCCTCGCTGTTCACATACTTCGCGCTTTCGGGCCAGGACGAACCGGTCAGAAGGGTTGGTGCCGTATTCGTTTTCGCTGCCAGTTGCTGGCTCTTCGAGGTATTTCCCATATACATAACCGGGCTAATGATACCCGTTGCCCTGACCCTTACAGGGGTTTACTCTCCCTCGGAATCGTTCTCTTCATTCGCCAACCCGGTGATATTCCTGTTGCTGGGGGGCCTGGTCATTGGCCAGTCCTTCAGGAAATATGGCCTTGACAAAAGGCTAGCTTACAGCGTTCTTCTGCGATCCAAAGGAAACCTGGACAGCATTGTCCTTCTCCTCATGCTTGTGACAGCATTCCTGAGTATGTGGATGTCCAACACCGTTGCAGTTGCCATATTATTACCGGTAGCCCTGACAATACTCGCATCGGTTCCTGACAAGTACAAAAATTTCAAGAAAAAATTGCTCATAGGCATGATAGTTAGTGCCACCCTGGGCGGCATGGCCATGCTCACGGGCAGCACGCCAAACATGATCGCTGCAGCGTTCTTGGCCCAGGAGGGCGAGTTCGGGTACATACACTGGGCATACTACGGTGTCCCAGTAGTGCTGGCGACCCTGACCGTCTCCTACCTCGTGCTCAGGAGAGTGTACCCGTCACCCAGCACCACCCTGGACATCGAGGAAGTGCGCAGGCAGTCTGAGGATCTGGGGGAGATGAGCCCGAAACAGAGAAGGGTCATCAATGTATTCATTTTGACTATATGTCTGTGGTTCTTCGGTAGCGAGGTGGAGATTCTGCTGGGGCTTCCGGCGTCTGTGTCCAGCGCAGCCATTGTGTCAATATTGGCAGTACTAATCATGTTCGGCCTTGACCTCCTGGACCTCAGAGACATGACGTCGGTCCAGTGGGAGATAATGTTCCTCGTGGGCGGCGGAATCATGCTTGGTTACGCCATGATGGACTCCGGAGCCGCCGCGGTAATCGGCAACTCAATTGTGGACATCGGAGGCGCTTATCCGGTTGCACTGATGCTGCTGGCATTCATCTTCATCAGCATAGCCATGACCAACTTCATATCCAACAGTGCCACTGCGGCAATACTCATCCCCATATCCATGGAAGTTTCCCGGGCCCTTGAATTCAGCCCGGTGCCATTTGTCATGGCAGTAGCCTTGGCCAGCTCCGTTGCCTTCATCACGCCGATCGGTACTCCATCCACGGCACTGGTGTACTCCACCGGCCTCGTGGACAAGAAGTTCCTTGTGAAAAATGGCGTGTTGCTTGGCGCCTTGGCAGCTTTGATAATATTGGTTTTCGTGTGGGCCCTGCCTGTTCCTTGAATGATGAAAATAACCATGTACGGGACAGCAAAGTAAATAAACAAGGTTTCATGTGGGGGTTTCCACCAACCCCACCCAATGAGATTGGTTGAGAAAGCCCGGTAGTGTTCCGGCGCGAATCTCAGGATTCGGCCTGATGCTGACGAAGGCAGAAAGAAAAGTAATCTAGTACGCCCCGGTAGTGTTTCGGGCCAATCTGAGGATTGGTTCTCACACTAACGGGGCTAAGCTGGCCAAGTAAATCATATGCCCCGGTAGTGTAGTGGCCTATCATGAAGCCCTGTCGAGGCTTCGACTCGGATTCAAATTCCGACCGGGGCGCCTTTTGTTTCTATTAATTCTTTATTCATAATCAACAAAAGGCACCAATGTTTGGTTATCGATAATAGCCGGTCTTTCGCCGGCTATTGGTTTTACATTGTTCAAAGTGAAGCCAGCGATCCGACCGGGGCGCCTTTAGTTTTCAATTATTTATTGTTCACAATCAACAAAAGGCGCCAATGTTTGGTTATTGAACATAGCCGGTCTCTCGCTGGCTATTGATCTTACATTGTTCAAAGTGAAGCCAGCGATCCGACCGGGGCACTTTATATTCATAATCTACAAAAGGCACCAATGTTTGGTTATCGATAATAGCCGGTCTTTCGAAAAACATTGTGAACGGATTGCAGATAGATAGTTTTTCGATCCGACCGGAGCGCCTGTTGTTTTTGGTGCTTTAGGCATATCGGCCGTCTATCAGGTCCAAAATGTATCTGCCCAGCACGTTGAGGTGCTCAACATCCCCGTCCCAGTCCCTGAGGATTATCTCGTAGTCGGATTCCATGCAGTCTATGGCCTTGACTATCTGGGGCCTGAAGGGCTCTATCTCGTCGCCCATGGTGACCGCCGCGACAGTGATGAACCTGCCATGCCCCATCATTATCTGGAATCTGCCGAATTTCATCTGGTCCAGTTCTCCTGTCTCGCCCTTGAACGAGTCCCGGATGAAGTCCTGGACAGCCTTGAGCATGCCAGAAAGGATATCCTGGTCCATGTCGGGCTTCAGGCGCCTCGTGAAGTGCTTTATCAGGCGGCCGTCCCTGTACATCAGGAAAACCTCGTCGATGATGGTCTTGTCGATGACCATCTTCCTGCTGCAGTATGGACATGATTTCCAGTGCTGCTCGACTATCTGGCCGCAGTGGGGGCATTTTATCTTGAGCGGCGGGGCGGGTTGGGCTGGCATGGTTGGCGGCGGCGGCGGCCTCACGGGCAGTTTCTTCGGGAGTCCGCAGTTCGGGCATTTCTTTAACGTTGACAGACCCGGTTTCCCGCATTTCGGGCAGGCGACCATCTTCCCGCTGGGCCTCAGAATTATATACAAAATCAGGCCCAGGACAGGCAACAGCAGGGTCATGAAGAAGATGAGCACCACCTTTCCGCCGGAATAACCCCTCTTCTTCGAGTCCATCGCTGCCAGGATACAGATAATAAGATGGGTGATTATCAAAACCAGCACGAGCAATCCGATCATTCCTTCAGAGATGTCTGCCATTCAGCCGCAATATGCGCCCTTTTGATATAAAATTATCTTATAAGGAAAAATCATGCGGCTGCTTAGACATTCAGTCGAACTTTATGGCGACCAGGGTCTCCGTGGATCTTATCCCGTCGAGGCCGCTTATCTCCTTTATCGAGCGGGAGAGGAGCTTTGCCACGCTGGGACCTTCCATGCATATCAGAACGTCGTAGGGGCCGGTGACGGCATGGACAAATTTCACACCCTCGATTTTGCCTATTGTCACAATGATTGACTCGGCGTGACTGGCGTCTACCTTTGCCAGTATGTATATCGTTTCCAATGCTTCTCCTCCGAGAAAGTTTACTTCATGGATATCGCGCTGTTCGGGCACTCGCTGACGCATGCCTCGCAGTCGATGCAGACGTCCGGGTCCACGACCGCTGCGCCGTCCACCATCTTTATGGCGCCGTTCGGGCACACGTCCACGCACAGGCCGCAGCCCACGCAATCGTCCTTGTTAACCACCGCTGTCATTCAACAACCTCCGAGTGATTGGTGACCGGGATGGTTCCAATGTTTAAATGATTTTGCCAATAATTATCAATAAGACATTATCAATAGATTTATTAATTGCGCGGCTGTTGCCTGAACCATGAAAATCGCAATGTCCCTGTTTCTGGGTGCGTGCATGGTGCTTGGCAGCCTCATGCTGGCGGTGCCGGCGGACTCAGGCAGTGTGGAAGAGCGCGTCCTGGCGCAGATTCCTGGGGGGGTCCTGCGCATAAATTCAAATGCGGGTTTCGCGGGTAATGCCAGTTCCGGGGACGGCACTGTTGGGGCGCCCTGGATTATCGAGAACTGGACAATCAACGGAAATGGCACGAGAGCGTGTATATACATCGGAAACACCACGGATTATTTTATCGTCAGAAATTGCTCGGTGTTCAATGCGTCTTTGGATTACGATAACCCGCCAAACTATTCGGCCGGCATTCTGTGCTACAATGTCACGAACGGAATCCTGTTCAACAACACGGCCAACAATTCCGCGAACGGAATAGTTCTCTACAATTCCAGTTGCGAGATTATTCAAAACAATGTGTCCGCAAACGTGGATTGCGGAATCCAGGCAGTCTATTCCGCCAATTGGTCAGCAATCAATAATACATTGTATGACAACTTCGTTGGCCTCAACGTGACTGATTCGGGCTTCAACATGAATCATGCTATTTATCACAATAGTTTCATTGAAAATGACTGCCAGGCAATTGATATATTGGGTGCCCGGTTCTGGGATTCGGGGTACCCGGGCGGCGGGAATTACTGGTCTGATTACACGGGTGTAGATATTTATAATGGGCCAGACCAGAACTCCGTTGGCCCCGATGGGATTGGCGATACCGATTATCCCGTCGGCGCGGTGACGAATGACAGATATCCGCTAATGGAACAGTATCATGGCCAGAGTTTCACGGAAACTGTGTTGCCGTACGCTTTGTCATGGCACCCGGAAGGGGCCAACATAAGCATCTCGGAGGTCATCCGAATTCAATGGAATGAGTCCATGAACTGGACCTCGGTTGAATCCGGGTTCAGCTACACTAATGGCACCGATGTCTGGACCGGCCTGGACGGCTCATGGTTTCATATCCCGGGGACGTTCAATTCCACGTTCGCCCCTGCCCAGCCGTTCGAGTTCGGCACCAAATACACTGTGACGATATCGTGCAATGTCACGGATTTCATCGGGAACCCTCTGGACCAGAACCATAGCGGCACCGGAGGAGAGTGGCCGGAAGATGTTCTGGTATGGAATTTCACGACTGTGGCACAGGACCTGACGCCCCCGTGGGCGGCCAATTATACACCGGTGGGCACGAATGTCCCGATAAACGCCGTCATCCGGATTAACTGGACCGAGACAATGAACTGGACCTCGGTAGATGACTCTTTCACATATACGGACGGTGTCACCAACTGGACGACCCAGAATGGCACGTGGGCACACACCGCCGGCAACATATCGACTTTCACGCCGAACCTGCCCTTTGCCTTTGAGACTAAGTACTGGGTAAGGGTGAACTGCACCGCGACCGACATGGTTGGCAATGCCCTGGACCAGAACCGCAGCGGCACGGGCGGGGAGTGGCCCAAAGATGTCCTGTTGTGGAACTTCACCACCGACGACCGCGCACCTTTCGTGATCTCGACGGTGCCAGCCAACGGCCAGGTGGATGTGAATCCGAACCAGCCTCTCAAAATCACTTTCTCCGAGCGGATGAACGTCTCATCGGTTGAAACAGGATTCTCTTACACCAACGGCACAGATACCTGGGGCGACCCGGACGGGCTGTCATACTGGAACGCAGCAATGACAGAATTCACTTACGCGCCTGCCGAGCCCCTGCCCCTGAACCAGTCATTCACCGCGACCCTGAAGGGCAGCATGGTGCGCGACACAGGCGGAAAGACGCTGGAAGGGGATTTCGTATGGTCGTTCAGAACCTGGCTGGACCCGCCCGCGCCCCATATCGTGGACACATATCCCCCGAACGGCGCGTTCAACGTCAATGTCAACACCTACATCAACATCGCATTCGATTCAGAGATGGACACCGATTCCCTTGTCGGGGCATTCTCCTATACCGACGGATTGAGAGTGTGGACGCTGGCGAACGGGACGATAGACTGGTTCTCCGGGAATACCCTGCTTTCTTTCCAGCCGATTGAGAAACTCAGGTTCGGCGCCACATACACAGTCAGGGTGACCTCCAATGCCACCTCGATATTCGGAAAGAGGCTGGACGGGAACGGCAACGGCATCCCCGACATAAGCGACGATTATGTATTCGCCTTCAGGACCACGGCCGAGCCGCCCACGGTGCTTACCTTCTATCCGCCGGCGAACCAGATGAATGTACCCGTCTCCCTGGCGGCATTGTATATCAACTTCTCAAAGCCCATGGACATAACCTCCGTGACGAACGCGGTATCGATTTATCCCGTGGTAGCCTTCATGCCGGCATTCTATTCCGCGGGGATGAACATGACACTGCTGCTTTCCGCCCAGCTCCTGGAGGCCACCCAGTACCGCGTGACCGTCCTGGGCACCGCGACCGACCTTTCCGGCATCAAGCTGGACGGCAACAGCGACGGCTGGGCCGGGGACAAATTCGTGTTCTCGTTCTTCACGACCGGCATTGTACAGCCACCCAAACCCGTTGTTGTGAGCGTGTTCCCGACAGACAACTCCACCATACCCATCGAGCCGTTCTTCGTTTCTGTCACATTCAACGTGGAAATGAACCGGACTTCCGTCCAGAATGCCTTCAGATTCCGCAATGCCACGGATGATAATATCAACGGAACCTTCCTCTGGCATACCTCCGGGAAGATATTCAGGTTCACCCCGAGCGAGACACTGGCATACAACACGACCTACACCGCGGTGCTGCTGGGAACAGCGAAGGACAAGACGGGGGTCCCCATCGGCAATGCCACCACCTGGCAGTTCATAACCGAGGCGGAGGTTCAGCCGGCATCGCTCATGGATTGGCTGATTTATGGCGCAATAATATTCCTGGTGCTCATGGTCGTCATCCTGTTCATGGCCAACAGGTCCCTGCGCAGGGAGCTCAAGCGGACAAGGGTCAAGCTGAAGCGGCTGAAGCGGGACATGGGCGTGAAAGACGATGAAAAGCCGGATGCCCCGAGCGAGAAGGTTGAGGCTGCAGAAGACGAAGTGCCGGTGGAAGAAATGCCCCGGGAACCGGCCTCCGAGAGCGAGAATATGGAAAATTAGAATCGGAGGGCTGGGAGTCCCTCGGCAGACACTGCCGGAATGGAGATTGTCCCTCGGCAGTAACAGGTCGCATCATGGTAAGCTTGGCTCTCTCTGCGCCCTGACCCTAGCCGAGGGTTTGTAGGATGCCTGGGTTGTTCTCCAGTCATGCAAAGGCGTCACACCTCAGTCCTGGAGGGACCCAAATTAGGCGTCCATTTCATCCAGCGGGTAATTAATCCGCGGAACACTGCGCCCTGCTGAGGGGCGGGCCTCCGTTTGCTTCGTGAGTCATCCTCGCGAAAAACGCACGTCGTCACGATCTTCGGACGGAAGCATTGACACAATGATGGGCCGGGCACTTAAACTTTTCTGTCGGGATTTCTGATCCTAATGCCGGTGTGCGCCGGTTTCCTGCGGTGCCATTGTTTCGCGCATGGACATGAGCCAGGTGGCTTGTTTAAATGTTGTGGGGTTGGCGGGAAGGATTTTTATACGCTTGCTGATTGACACATTCATAAAAGGTCGTTCGATGGACAGGAAGAAACTTATCAGGAACCTTGCGGATATCGGGAAGGATATTCTTGTCGCGTTTGCGGTTGTGGCCCTGGTCATGCTGGCGCTCTTCGCCTATTGCGGCATCTGGCCGCCGATGGTGGTCGTGGAGTCCGGCAGCATGCAGAGGTTCGACGACCGGAGCGCCGTTGGCATCATCGACACTGGCGACATGGTCTTTGTGAAAAAGGTCAACGGCATCGACGATGTCCTGACCTATGTCGAAGGTGAAAACGGGGGTTATGCGCAAAGGTATGGAACGTACGGCGATGTCATCATATACAGGCCGAATGGGCTCACTGAGCGGGCGGACGGCACAGAGGTGGTGCCCATCATCCATCGCCTGGTTGTCTGGCTCGAGGTGAACGACACCCTGGTGAATCCGGCCTTCGACGGCATCGATTATCAGAATTACACATTTGACGTCCCATCCCTTGGCCTGTATAATACCACCGAGGACATCGTCCTGTTAAATTACGGCTACTGGAGGGAAAACGTCACTATCGAACTGGGCCTGGCCGGCGGTCTCTTGAGGTATTACGAATATCTGAATGCTGTCCCGCATGGCGGCTACATCACCATGGGTGACCACAATGTCCCTGCCTACGATCAACCTCTGTCGGGCGCATATGAGCCGGTATTGCCCGAATGGATAGTCGGAAAGGCGATAGGCGAGATGCCATGGTTCGGCCTGGTCAAGCTCAAAGTCACAGGCACCAACCTGGATGGCGTTCCGGGAAATAGCTGGACAAACCTGTTCATCACGGTCTTCCTGATACTGCTCGTGCCGTTCATGTTCGACATCCTGTCCCCAAGGGCCAAGAAGATCTGGCGGGAGAGGCGCGAGAAAATCAGCGACTCCGGCACTGAACCGGTGGGCGGTGGTGGGGCCACTCCGCCAACAGGCAGGACAGACGCCCCGGCAGGGAAAGAGGAGGACATCGCCGAATCTCCTAGCGTCGGAGAACTGGCTCCGGCGAATCCTGCCGAGAAGGCGAAATAAGGCCAGAAATATTTATAATAGGGTGACCAATCCGATTGCGGAATTCGAAGCATGATAACAATATCAATGCAACATAACAAATTAACAACGATTGTTCCTATCGCTCTAGCTGTTTTCTTGATTGCCTTGATAGTCCTTCAGACATCGGCCTCTGCGCAAACCATCAAGCCCCTGATTGTCAAGGAAAGGTACGAGACAGTGCCCTTCTCGCCCGGCGCACTGGTCATACCGATGGACGGCAAGCAAAACGACACTGTCAGGAGCTTCGGGCTCGTGCATGCCCTGCTAAGGAACGGAACCATATGTTACAGGCTCATAGGCCCGCCCGACCCTTTCATCAAAACAGAGCAGATGCCGGCGGGGGCAAACTACTCAGGCGGCCCGATCATGCTCACCGGCTACAACGCGTCCCTGGTCACGAAGGTGCTGGCATGGTTCCCGAGCGTGACAGTGCATAACGTCACTTCCCTTTTCATCTCCACGAGAGTATACAAGATAGAAAGGCCGACGAAGGTTCTGGTCGTCGTCAGGGAGGATTCGGACATATACCAGCACAGCTTTTCCATCAACCTGTTGGAAAGAATGGATATTCCTTACACCGCAAAACAGTTCTGGCACCTTCAGTGGGAGGTCCAAGAATTTCCCGGGAAGAACGCCATAACGGAAAACGATCTTATAATCATCGAGGCGCCCGGCTCAAACGGGGAGATCATACCGACAATGAGGGATGCAATCAAGAGCGCGGTCACGGCCGGCAAGAACGTCGTCTTCATCGAGAAGGCCATGAACGACCTGAAAGTGATATTCCCCGGCTCGGTGAGCACAGACACATCCGTGGCGGGGCAGAGTTTCATGGCGACATTCGTGCACACAGAGGAATCGCCTTCACAGTACGGCGGCAACATGAGCATCCCTGTGACGGCCGGTGCCATGGTCGCCATCACGCCCGGATATGAGGACCTCAAGCCCGTCATGTACACCGAGTACGGCCCCGATTACAACCGGAGGCTCCTCCTCTGGGCATCATATTTCAGAGTGGGAAAGGGGCTGGTGGAAATATTCTCGTTCAACCCGGGGGATAACCCATCCGCTGACATCGCAGCATCCCTTTTATACGGAAACAGATTCGTCCAGGCGCCGCCCGCCCTGCTTCAGCCACCCACGCCGCTCGGCGCGGACGGGATCCCTCTCCCCGCCGGCACCATTCCGCCTCCGCCGCCACCACCGCCGCCGCCGCCACCCAGCATACCGATGGCCACCTCGGTCCCGGCCCAATACCTGTTCGCGGGGTTCGCAGGCCTGGCCCTGGGGGACAGGCTCAAATCCAAAACCAGACCGAAAATTGCCGTAAGGCATAAAATAAAGGTTCGTGCTTGAGGTGAACAACATGAAAGACCGGAAGGCCGCATTGACCGTTGCGATGATCGCCGCCCTGATGCTGGTAGGACTGTCAGCGAATGCCATCCATTACGGAGCGCCCCTCGCGCAGGCCGGAACCAGGGTGGGAGAGATAGGTTGGCAGTACGATACCTTCGGCCAGAACCTCATGGTGAATGTGACGCCGGAATACATCACGACCTCTGACCGGATTACCGTTGTGGTGACATCAAAACTGACCGACGTGTGGATAAAGCAGGCCAGCATATACGGCGTGGTCTATCCGAAGGACAGCGTCCAGTTCCCGTTCTCCTTCCCGTTCCTCAGGATAACCGACACACAGTTCAAGTGCGTCATCGAGCCATTCCCGCTGAACGGCTATGACATCGATTTTTATGTTGTCGTCTATGACTACTACTTCGAACCCATGGACTCCAGGAATTTTGCGGCCTATTCCTACTCGGTCCAGGGCAGCGGCTGGAGGAATGAGACCTTTGACACGAACCTGCGCCTCGAGTACTGGCCTATGAAGGTCAATGCCAGCCAGGACGTTGAGATAACAATATCATCCATCAATGACATCACAATAAACGGTGCCAACTTGTATATCACCTATGTGACCCCGGAGGGCGAGGTACGCGAGGGCGGCTGGAACTTCTCGAAGACCAATGTGAATTCCACAGAGATGAAGAGAGTCATACCCGGGTTCCCTGCGGGCACGAACGTTACTTTCTGGGTCACCGCCTGGGACCAGTACAATTCCGTCATGACATCGAGGATGTACAACTATAGCGTAATGGGCATCGCGGAATACACGAATTTCCCGTTCGAGTACACCGGAGAGAGCTCGGATAAAAGCCGTTGGGTGCCCGACGACAAGATCCTCATTCCGTTGGCCGGGATGTGCGCGCTGGGCATCCCTCTTTTCATCTATATCTATGCCCTCAACCTGAAAAGGAAGAAGAGGGCTTCTGACATGCTGGTGGCCAAGAAGGAAGCCGCCGTGCCCGAACCTAAGGAGGTGAAGGAGGATGGCTAATGCCCAGATGATGAAACAAAAGGACAGCGTGGCAAGCATGCTGGGAAATGCGGTGGAGAGCGAGAGACGCTCGCCCTGGTTTCTGACTCCGCTGCTATTCTTCATACTGGGGGTGTTCGGCTCCACGTGGATACCGTTCTATCCGCTGTGGATGGTCTTCCTGGTCTCCCTGTTGGTCGCGGTTATCTCCATCAAGTTCCCGTACCTTTCCCTGGTCCTGTTAAGCGGCATAGTCTGCGCCGCGGCAGGATACCAGCTGCCCGAATTCGGGTTCTTCATGGTCCTGTTCATGCTGACCGCGCTCATCGTCTCGCTGTTCGAATGGAAACTTGGATACCTGGCGTTCCTGATGATCTTCCTTTCAAGGTTCGGGCTGTCCATGGTTGTGCCTGTCGTGGCGGCGACCATGCTCCCCCTCCTCCTGTCCATCGGCGTGCTCGTGATGGGTGGTGTATTCCTCACTTTCATGGTGACCTGCGGCAACATGACCGTGGCGGGGATGTTCGTGGGCCCGCAGCACACCTCGAGCTTCATGGTGTTCTTCGAACCGCCGGCCAGCGGTTTTACATTGGCTGACATCGGGACCGCGCTCCTCGGAATCCAGGAGACAGACCCGGACATAATCAGCAGCGTCGTGGGGGATAACCTTGGGCTTTCTGTCGCCCCGATAGTGCAGATATTCATCTTAGGTGTGGCGGTGTACCTGGTGCACAGATACTTCCACAGGGAGGTTCAGGATAGCAAGTACACGATACCGATGGCGTTGGTGCCGGCGGGAATAATCGCAGGCAGCTTTTTCGGCTTTTACATGACGCTGCTCGAGCCCGGCCAGGGCGGTTATTTTGCTGGCGCAATGCTCTTCGGTGCCGTCTTCAGTTCGATAATGCTCGGAAGGGCGGGCAGGGAATTCTTCCAGCCCTACTTCCAGAGCATCGAAAGGGAAGCAAGCATCGGCACCAGGATCTCTGACATGGAGAACCTCGGAAAGAGCAGCTTCGAGTTAGTCGGAGGTTTAGAGGATGTGAAGGAGGACCTGAAGGAATCCATCATGGTGCCCCTGCTCATGAGCGATGTTGCCCAGAAATACGGGATAGACCCGCCGAAGGGGGTGCTCCTGTTCGGGCCCCCGGGCTGCGGGAAGACCCTTCTGATGAAGGCGCTTGCGAATGAGCTTCATGTCGAGATGGTGACTGTCAAATGTTCCGACATAATGTCAAAATGGTATGGGGAGAGCGAGACCAAGGTCGCGGACCTGTTCAGGATGGCGAAGGAAAGGAAGCCGTGCATAATATTCTTCGATGACCTGGAGGCCATGGCCAAGCACAGGGACCTGTATGCGGGCGACGATGTGACCCCGAGGCTTCTCAGCATCATCCTGGCAGAGCTGGACGGCATGGACCATTCGGCCGGGATAATTCTCGTCGGCACCACGAACAAGCCCGAGATGGTGGACCCGGCGCTCCTGAGACCCGGAAGATTCGACAAAATAATCTACGTGCCGCCGCCGGACATGGAGGAGAGAAAGGCCATCCTGGGCGTCCATCTTCAGGGACGGCCACTTGCGCCCGGGATTGTCCTGGACGAGGTGGCAGTGAAGTGCGAGAGGTTCAGCGGCGCGGACCTTGCCAACCTTGCCAGGGAGGCAGCGACAGTGGCCATGAAACGCGCCATAGATACTGGCCAGAATGCCGTGATCACGGGCGAGGACCTGACCTATGTCGCTTCGGTCATCAAGCCGAGCATATCGCTTGCCATGCTCAAGACATACGAACTGCTCAAGCTGGACTTCGAGAGGAAGATGCACAAGGTGAAACGCGACGATGGGAGGCGCAGCGTGAGCTGGGATGATGTCGCCGGCGCCGACCGCCTGAAGAAAGATTTGCATGATTACATGCAGCTGCTCATCAAGGAACCGAAGGTCCTAGAGGACTTCCGACTGAAGACCGGAAGGGGCATGCTGCTGTTCGGACCGCCTGGCTGCGGCAAGAAGCATATCATGAAGGCGGCGGCGAACAACCTGGACATCACAATTCAGGACATCAGCGCCACGGAACTCATAGGCGGCCAGACGCAGTTCACGCCGTCCATAAAGGAGATATTCTACAGGGCCAGGGAAGCGGCTCCGTCGATCGTCCTGATAGAGCACATAGATGTGATAGGCGCCAAGGACGTGATAGAGGACCCTGAGGCGGGCAAGGTAATGGGCCAGATACTTGCCGAGGTTGACGATGTCGATGCCAGGGAACACATTCTTGTGATAGCAACCACAAACTGCCCGCATCTGCTCCATTCGAGCCTACTGAGGCCTGGCAGATTCGACAAACTGTTCTACGTGCCCCCGCCCAACCTGGAGGCCAGGGAAAAGATATTCGGAATATACCTGAAGAACATCCCGCTTGCATCGGACGTCACTGAAAATACACTGAAGGAACTCGCGAAGAGAAGCGAGAATTACAGCAGCGCGGACATAGCCGCGATCGTGGACGAGGCGAAGCTCATGGCCGTCATCAATGCGCCCGATGTATCCAAGCGGGCAGTTTCGAAGGACAATCTGGTGGGGGCGCTGGAAAGGGTGGAGAGCTCGATATCCCCCGAGGACCTGGAGTCGTCCATGAACTTCATGAAAGTGTACAAAGCGAGGAAAACGTAACATGACAACAGTCCAGTGGATGCTGCTGGTGGCTGCGATTGCTTATGTCTGTCTGTTGGCGGTCGCCCTCAAATATCCCAGGACGCGGGCGAACTGGACCCGCGAAAGGAGGGAGACGCTCCAGATTCTGATGAGCGCGACGATTTTCCTTTTGCTTTTCTTCCTGCTTTGGTATGTCTCGGCGAACGTGGATTGGCCGGACGGGGTGACCGTTGCGGTTTGGGTGTGCGCCTTCGCATTCCTCGGCCTCCTGTTGATCGGGATATTCGCCCCGCACGGGACCAGGCTGAGGTTCGAGAAGAAGAAGAACCCGACCGCGCCCAATGATGACGACGATTGAGGCCGGCGCAGAAGCGCGATGTGGCCGGCATGATAATTCTTAAGTACGCAATCGGGTTTTCCGGTGTTGGCCAGGGGCCGGGAGTGTTTGACCGTGCGAAAGATATCGGACGAGGACTATGATTTCGATTATGAGAAAGTGTATAAAAATTTCAAGTGGGACGTTCCCGAGTACTTCAATTTCGGATTCGATGTGGTGGACAGGAGGGCGTTGGACCGCACCAAGTCCGCGCTTCTCTCCATCCATGCGGACGGCTCGCATAGCTACCATACATTCTACGATCTGAGCGTGCAGTCCAACAAGTTCGCCAATGTCCTCATGAAGATGGGGTTGAAGAAGGGCGACCGTGTGCTCGTGATCCTGGAATCCACGCCGGAATGGTATATCGCCCTGCTGGGAATGTACAAGGTTGGCGTGGTCCCCATGCCCGGCACTGTGCTCCTGACATCGAAAGACATCAAATACAGGGTCAACAGGGCGGAGGCGATTATGGTCATCACGGACCTGAGCCACGTCGGCCGCGTGGAGCGGATAATGGACGAATGCCCCACCCTTAAGCACAAAATGATAGTTGATCACAAAGTTCTGGAATGGACCTCCTACAAAGAGGAAATGGACAAAACCCCGGAACACATTGACATGGCCAAAATCGAGAGGACGAAGAGTTCCGACCCCATGATGATCTATTTCACCTCGGGCACGACAGGGCCGCCGAAGATGGTGCTGCATACCCATTCATACCCGATCGGGCACGAGGTCACCGGGAGGTACGCCCAGGCGCTCACACCCCACGACCTGCACTGGACGATATCCGAGACAGGATGGGCAAAAGCCTCCTGGGGCAAGTTCTTCGGGCAGATGATTGTGGGCGCGGCCATCATCCAGTGGGAAACCCCGGGCCGTTTCGATGCCGATGGATTGCTCAATTACATGGACAAGTTCGGAGTCACGACTTTCTGCGCGCCGCCAACTGTCTACAGGATGTTGGTCCAGATGGACCTCTCCAAGTACGACCTCAAGCTTAGGCACTGCATGTCCGCGGGCGAACCGATGAACCCGGAGGTCATCAAGATATGGAAAGATAGGTTCGGCCTGGACATCTATGATTTCTTCGGGCAGACCGAGACGGTCTGCGTGCTTTCGAATTACAAATCCCTGCCGATTAAGTACGGTTCAGTGGGAAAGCCAACGCCCGGCCATGACGTGAGAATCGTTGACGATGAGGGGAAGGAACTGCCCCCGAACCAGGAGGGGAACATCGCGATATACCTGGGAAACGGCTGGCCCCCGGGCCTCATGAAAGAGTACTGGCGCGACCCCGATGCCATGGCCAAGGCGTTCCACCATGACTTCTATTTCACAGGAGATAAAGCGTACCGCGACGAGGAGGGCTATTTCTGGTTCGTGGGGAGGGATGACGACGTCATCAAGTCCTCGGGATACAGGATAGGGCCGTTCGAGGTCGAGAGTGCGCTGATGGAGCATCCCGGTGTGGCAGAGTGTGCTGTCGTTGGCGCCGAGGACCCGGGAAAGACCCGTGGGATAGTGGTCAAGGCCTTCATCATACTGAAGAAAGGTTACATGCCGTCGGACAAGCTCACCAAAGAGATCCAGGAGCATGTGAAGACCACGACTGCACCGTACAAGTACCCAAGGATAATCGAGTACGTGACAGAGCTACCGAAGACCATATCCGGCAAGATAAAGAGGAACGAGCTGAGGGCCGGAGAGAAATAACCGGCAACATTTAATTCGCGTACGGGTATTCTCGGGCTGTGTTGGGTATTGCCGACCTCGGCCTTCTGGGCCTGGGCCTTCTGCTGCTCGTCAAAGGAGCTGACTTCCTGGTGGATTCCGCCTCCAGGATCGCGAAGCGGTTCGGCGTGTCGGACTTCATCATCGGCTTGACTATTGTGGCTGTCGGAACATCGATCCCTGAGCTTGCTGCCGCGATTTCGGCTTCCCTTGAGGGTGAAACCGGGTTCATAGTCGGGAACGTGATAGGCGCGAACCTTTCCAACATATGCCTGGTGCTCGGCATGACGGGGCTGTTCTCGGTTATCAGAAGCACGAACACCGGTCTGAAACGGGACGGCTTCATAATGCTGGCTGTATTCCTGCTGCTATATCTTTTCATCATCCTGGGAAAATTGGGGATGCTCGGGGGCATACTGTTCATCGCAATTTTTGCGGCCTACCTGGCATTCCTGAGCCGCGCGAAGGACGACCTCGGCACAGAGGGCGAATTTCACGGTTTCGTAAGATTCTTTGTGAAGTTCGAGTATGTCAGGGTCATCACCGGCCAGATACGCTCCGCCAAGATTGCATTCGAGCCGAAGCGCTTCAAAGGCCGGCCGTCAATGGCGAGGAGACAGCATGTCAAGGATGCGGCGCTGGTCGTACTGGGCATCGCAATGGTAATTGTCGGTGCGGAGTTGTTGATAGACGGGGCGGTGAGCATAGCGACCGACCTGCATGTAGGCTCGGGCGTGATAGGACTGACCATCGTTTCGCTTGGGACCACGCTGCCGGAGATAACTGTCTCTGTAAATGCCGCCAGGAAACGTATCGAGGGGCTCGCACTGGGCAATACAATGGGATCCTGCGTCACCAATGTGCTCCTCGTCCTCGGCGTTTCGTCCTTGATCAGACCTTTGCCGTTCGACTGGACGACCGCGGCCTTTACCGCGCCGTTCATGATTATGGCGGCCTCGGCATTGTTGGTCATGTTGTACCGCGGGCATATCGGCAGAAGGGGCGGGGCTTTCCTCGTGGGGCTCTACGGCCTGTTCATGTTCCTCCTGATAGGGCTGTTCTCCCAATGAGCGGCGGCTGGCTGGAGGGGTTGATGGCAAGGCGGCGCACGTCTTCGTTTTCCAGTCAGGACTCTGCAAGCTTTAAATACCACCTGTACTTTCGGGTCATTCCTGCTTGCGCAATGCCGGTATGGCACACTGCATGAGCTTGCGGCGCACGGCCGGCAGAAAAGGGGGTGCATAGCACGCTCGATGATTCTTGCCACTTCCAACGCCGCGGACAAATGGAGATTTGAGAAAAACCTCTACGAGGGCACTCTCATTTCTGACGTTCGATGACATGGTGATACTTGATCACCCGCTTGAATAAACCCAAGCGAAAGAGGTTGAATAAATCAACCTGCAGTGTAACTGGCTCACGCCAGATACACGCAATATATAACTCAATAAGTGAGTTCGATTCGTCGGACTCATTGTGAGTTGGCAAATAGCCAATCCACAGGCACGGTCAATCATTCAATTCCGGTTGATCCTGCCGTCGGTTACCGCTATTGGTGTCCGCTTAAGACATGCGAGTCGAGAGGGTTCAGACCCTCGGCATACTGCTCAGTAACACGCGGATAATCTACCCTAAGGTGGGGCATAATCTCGGGAAACTGAGAACAATTCCCCATAAGTCATGGATGCTGGAATGCTTCATGGCTCAAAGCTCCGGCGCCTTAGGATGAGTCTGCGGCCTATCAGGTTGTAGTGGGTGTAACGGACCCACTAGCCAGTGACGGGTACGGGCGTTGGGAGACGTCGCCCGGAGTTGGATTCTGAGACACGAATCCAGGCCCTACGGGGCGCAGCAGTCGCGAAAACTTGTCAATGGGGGAAACCCCGAACAGGGGACGCCAAGTGCATGCGTTTTACGTATGCTGTTCAGTTGTCTAAAAAACAGCCGAAGTAAGGGCTGGGTAAGACAGGTGCCAGCCGCCGCGGTAATACCTGCAGCCCAAGTGGTAATCGTTATTATTGAGCCTAAAGCGTCCGTAGCCGGTTTGGTAAATCCTCGGGTAAATCGAGCAGCTTAACTGTTCGAATTCCGGGGGGACTGCCAGACTTGGGACCGGGAGAGGTCAGAGGTACTCCAGGGGTAGGGGCTAAATCCTGTAATCCTTGGAGGACCACCAGTGGCGAAGGCGTCTGACTAGAACGGATCCGACGGTAAGGGACGAAACCCTGGGGCGCAAACCGGATTAGATACCCGGGTAGTCCAGGGCGTAAACGCTGCAGGCTTGGTGTTGGGGACCCTACGGGGGTGCTCAGTGCCGGAGTGAAGATGTTAAGCCTGCCGCTTGGGGAGTACGTCCGCAAGGATGAAACTTAAAGGAATTGGCGGGAGAGCACAGCAACGGGAGGAGCGTGCGGTTCAATTGGATTCAACGCCGGAAAACTCACCGGGAGCGACGATTACATGAAGGTCAGGCCGATGACTTTACCTGATTTTTCGAGAGGTGGTGCATGGCCGTCGTCAGTTCGTACCGTAAGGCGTTCTGTTAAGTCAGATAACGAACGAGACCCTCGCCCTTAATTGCCAACCCATTCTCCGGAGTGGGCGCACATTAAGGGGACCGCTGGCGCTAAGTCAGAGGAAGGAGAGGTCAACGGTAGGTCAGTATGCCCCGAATCTCCCGGGCTACACGCGCGCTACAAAGGA
>DAJR01000021.1 GCA_002496385.1 Methanomassiliicoccales archaeon UBA147
GGGGCACGGGAACGGCTGGCCAGGCATCAGCCCGGACAGGGGGAACTACCTTGAGGCGCACGAGCTGCGCACCGCCCTGGAGAATGTTTCAGCTGCGGGGCTCAGGTTGGACATCGTGAGCATGGACGCATGCCAGATGGGCATGCTGGAGATTGCGTACGAGATAAGGGAACATGCGGATTACGCGCTCCTCTCTCAGAAGGACATACCGCTCGACGGATGGCCCTATGATTCGTTCCTGAAATGCCTGGCTGTTCCGGGGACCGTGGCTGAGAAGGGAAGTGCGATGATAGATGCGTACATCTCATGGGGCACTGCCCACAGCTACTACTCGCTGACGCTGGCCATGGTCGACCTCTCCGGGATGGCCCCCCTCGCAAGGGCGCTTGACGGTTATTCGCTGGAGGCCGAATCTGCGGCCGGATACTTCAACCCGCAATTCGCCCAGGCCAGGAGCCTCACCGAGAAATATGACGGGAACGCGCAGTACGACCTCGTCCACCTGCTGGACAACATCAACGCCCAGACGGGCTGCAAGAGCCTGGAGGGGCTTGCAGGGGACATCGGCGCGATAATGGAGGCGAGCATCGTTCATGAGGCGCACTGGTCCAGCGCATCGGATCCGGAGAAGGCCAACCATGCTCACGGATTATCGGTTTGGTTCCCGATGCACGCCCCCACGGCGGATTACATGGAGACCTCGCTGGCCAGGGATACCGGATGGCCTAGGTTCCTGAATACCATGTCGGGATACTTCCAGCAGCCAGGCAGGTCGGAGGTGCAGAACCAAGCCGCCGCGCTGCCCCTGGACTCGGACGGCGACGGATTGCTGGACACAATTTCCGTATCGCACGAGGTTGGCGCAGGAGGGGCAGTCACCGTCGAGGTTTACGGCCCGGACGGTGAACTCTTCGCACGGGAGATCCGTTCCTCGGCCGGCGCATTCGACATCCCGCTCGGCGCCCTCGGAAGGTACCAGGCAGCGTTCTATCTGAGAAATTCGGACGGCATCCTTCTGAACTACACGCTGTTCGGCACCGGGCTGAGCAAGGAGGGGCTGAGCGTCATCTCGGGTCATGTGAAATCCGACATCGGGAGGGGCCTCAGATGGGTCAACATTGCCCTGGTGAACGCTGATGGCCAGACTGTGAAATCCACAGTCACGGGCTTCGACGGTTATTACTCGATGGAGGTCGTCGTGCCGAGGGACACGGACGGAACGGGACTTGTGCTGAAATGCGGCTACGGACCTGACCAGGCCAATGTGACAGTCGGCCCGCTCGGGGCGGAGAACATCATCGACTTCACGGTCGGCTCAAGCGGGGAGTTCGTGACATGGTTCATCGCGGCGGCAGGCATTCTCGATGTCGCGGGAATCATATGTCTGGCAGCATGGGCCGCCATGTGCAGGAAGAGGAAGCCGGATAGCCCGCCCCCCGCAGCCCCGGAATAACTTATTATCGCGGTTGCGGATTCCCCCGCCCCAAGTGGCAATAAAAAGTTGCTGTGAATCGACATCCATTCTCAAATTAGATATGATATTATAACTCATACCGTGGGTGGTATTTTTAATTGAGATAATGTTATTTGAGAGATTTAAAATGGATAAAACATTTCCACCACAATATAAATTATTGTTTAAGGGATTATATTTGAACTGCTCCCCTCATAATGGACCGGCCCAGTATCCCGGGGATGAAAGCGACATTGGCCACCTGCTCCAGGGCATTGTCCCTCTTGACCTGCTCCATCATCCTGGCGTCGGCGAAAACGAGGCCCTGGGTGCGCATGCCCTTCTTGTAGCTCATCGGTATCTCGAAACGGAAATCGTCCAGCTTTGTCAGGGGGCCTGTCCAGTCTGCCATTGTATCGCCTCGGGGGAGTATGCGGGGGCATGATATTTAAGGGTGACGCCGGCGGGGATTTGGGATTGTCGATTTTAGATCTTAGATTGATGGCTGCAGAATGATTTTATCCGCCGCCAAAGACCACCACATCGAAGTTCATCTGGCGGATGACCTCCATTTCGTCATCAAGGTATGTGAGAGTCACCGTATACGTCCCTGAGTCTGCGTAGACATGGCTCACGAAATCCCCTTCCATGACAGCACCATCACCGAAATTCCAGACACAGGTGCTGCGGGACTGTGTCAAGAAATGGAATTCGACATTGCCGCCCAGGGCACTTGAGATTAAATCATTGGAATTTATTGAGATTGCTGCAGTGTTACCTGCTGCTGTTCCAAGATAATGCTGGGAGTCGCTGGTGAGGAGGTTGTACCGAATCATATCTATTTTTTGAACATGTATGAATGTGCCTTTGATGGTTCCCATTGAATCGCCCGAAGACATCTTGACGATGAACGGGTTGGCTCCTGGCAATCGGCTCAGATATCTGAGTTCTATTGAGTAATGTCTTGTCACCGATGTTGTATTTCCATCGATCGAAGTGTGCTCGGTATATATCCGTGCAGTCATGGTCTGACTATTGCTCAACTTATCATTTGAGAAACGTGTCACAGCCATGGATTGAATATATCTTTCATCTTCGAGAAGAATAAGTTCCACTATATTCCATTCCCTGCCTTCTATGGTCAGAGTAATATTTACTTCCTGGTATGTGAGAACTTGGAGCGGAATATTCCAGTCGGAAGAGGCAAACTCAATCGTGTCAGATGCGGTAGCGATGTTGCCTACCCGGTCCCGAACCTGGACATAACATGTTTTTGTTCCCCACCCTTTGGTCATGCCAAGGTTATCAAGAACGATTTCACCGGCAGGCGCCAGGGTAATGTCGATGAAGGCATTGGTGAATGCTGTGCGGGCAGGGGATGCATCATTATATCTGCACACGATAACCATTCCATGCTTCACCTGGAGAACCGAATCACTGTTAATTGCTGTGGTCTCGTATTCGGCATTGATGCTTCCTAGGAAAATTCCGCCAAAATGCTGTGTAACGAATACCTGCACAGTTTCCTGGTCATATACATGTTCTCCGTCATATGAGGTGAGGGTCACACTTAATTTATCAGCGGGACAATTTGTATCTTCTATCCGAATATTCACAACATCTGAATCGTCATACCCAATCCTGTCAAGCAGGACGGTGGCATATCCCACTTCCAATCCACCAGAAATCATCACGGCATACGGTTCAGCACAAGAAACTTGGAGTTCTGGACACAGCACTTCGATTTTATACTCCCCAATCACGGGATTTTGTATCCAAATTATCTCAATGGAATTAGTGTTGTCTATCATATTCGACAGTTGTGTGGAAACAGACCAACCGTTGACGAGATTATTACCAAGATATTTTTTCCAATCTGGGGTTGTAACCTGCAGGTTCAGATTATCAAGCACGGGTGTGAGTTCATCCTGCCATGCCAGGGTGATCTTCAGAGGGTGTGAAACGTCGTCTACATATGTGCGATATTCCATGACATCGCCCTTGAAAATGCCGCCCTTCTGGTCGAATATCTGCAAGCGCGGAAGGGTTGGAAAATAATACAGATTTTCGTCTTCCAATGCAGCATCCATCAGGGAGCGCGAGGGAGTAATGCTGTTTCCAGCCAATTTCGAACCGAATGGATAGTATCCGTTCACGAAATAATCCCATATCCCCCTCTCCGGAACAGATAATAGATTCGGATCAACGGTAGAAACAGGAGCAGCCCGCCCGGGGCCGGAACCAATCGTCGGCCAATCATTCCAATCGGTCCACAGGTTGCCGTCGCGGCTGCTCCGATAACTCATGACACCAGAGCCGCCCAGGTTATCCATTGAAACTACCGATACAGACACGCGCGGGGGATTGCCGCCGGGACCAAAAACATACTTGGCACCATTGTTGATTTTCACGTTTATTTCCGGGGGGATTTCATCCCAGCCCAGATAATACAGCAGTTTGCTGACAGGTAGCGCTTCATTCCCGACTTGATCCTTTACCTGAAAGTAGACCTTGTACAGGCCGTTCGGATCGGGAGCTAGCTGCCACTGATATGCCGTATTGTACGGAATCCACGCGCTCCATTGTATCAAATCAAGCCATTCGTAATTCTCCATCTTGAAACCCCAGCTAGTTCCAGAAAGGTCGTCGGTTCCGTCTGGACATGAATAAACAATCCTGGCAGAACTACCGGGGACAGTCACTGAAACATCATAAATGGCGCCCACACCATAGTATGATGCAACCATAATCCCTCCACCATCAAATATCTCCAGTGAGTCGGGAATGGTTGGTGGTGTAACACCCATTATAGTCCCGTCATCACCAATAAATGTCCCGCCGGTTCCAATCTCCCTGAGATATATCTCTGAAAAATGCAACATCAATGACGATGCTTGAGGCTCGGTTATTACCTGCTGGAACACGTAGCCGTTGTTATTCCAGTGCGGGGTCTCGATTGCCTGCTCCACGGGCCACCACACATCCCCCTTGTTGGCGAAACGCATGTGCCCCATGCCGGATCGCGAATCCTCCGCATAGACTTCCAGAACCGGCATGAGGGAGAAGATGTCTGTCGTTTCAATGCCGGAGTTCACAGGCGCAGCCGCATCCACGGTGATGCCGCTGCTGAATTCACCCCAGGCGCCCAGATTGCCGATCTTGTCCGTGGCTCTGGCCCTGACGAAATACGTCACCCCGTTCGCCCCGGTGAATGTGTATGCGGTCGATGCCGTCCAGGCATCGGCGACCGTCGCGCCGTCCGAACTGTCCCGGCGAACCTGGACATTGTACTGGTCAATGCCGGAACCGTCATCGGTGGTAACGAAAACCCAGGTAACTGTGGCATCGGACCATCTGGTCACGCCGTCATCGTATATGTTCGCGGCAGCGGGGGCGGCGGGGGTGTTAGGGGGGGTGAGATCTGTTGTAATCCCGTCCGAAACCCCGGACCACCCGTCCCAGTTGCCCAAAGTATCCTGGGCGCGGATGCGGTACCTGTAGAAATTACCGTCAATGTTCCTCCCGGTAACGGGATAATTGTTGGTGGATGAATAACCAATGCTCTGCCAGGTGGCACCATTATTGACGTTCTCTTGGATCTCATATTGGGCAACCAACGTGTACAGGTCCACAGCCTCGGGCCAATACACAGTGTATGCACCATTGCCCCAATCTTTATCCGGGGAACCTTCGGTCGGGATGCTCTGGGGGGCGGGGCCGGTGGTGTCTTTGTATATCGTTATTGCTCCATTAACGGTAGCAACATTGCCAGCCATGTCGTAACATCTGATGTTGATGCTATTTGCGCCTTCGGAGAGCGCGGACCATGAGACCGCCCAGTTGGCTGTGTAGCCATAAATATCCGTGAATATATCGTACCAATTAGCACCGATTTGATACTGGGCATAATCTAGGGGAGAATTTGTGTATGTCGCACCTGACAATGTAAAGTCCACATCAATTACGGCGCCAGGATCGGTATTATAGTACCCGCTAACCGGATACCTATTTTGATTGACTGTTATCACCGGAGGACTGTTGTCACCGCCGCAGTAGAATTGTGTTATAAAGTCGTCCCATTTTGCATCTCTCGATAGTTGATAGTCCAAATAATAGGTGTCGTGATTAAGTATAAAAGTTTCGCAGCTTTCGGGCAGACAGATACCAATCCCATGTGCATTAGGTGCATTCCATCCATGCCAACTAGCTAATTGGGCAGCGGCAATGGCTTGCATCAAACTTTGAGAGTATTGCTGTACATTTGGATCGTTTACTATCGCACTTGGAATTGTATTTCCGCGTCCATCATAAACAAGATGTGCAAAATCATATAAGTCTCGCCCATACACTATTGTCCAAAAGAACTCTTGACAGGTATCAATAGCCGTTTCAATAGCAATATGATTTGCATATACTGAATCTGCTGCAATCAAAGAATTAGCAAAATTGTCAAGTTCAGAAATTAGTGTAGGAATACTACTTGTAGAAATAGCAGCTGCAGTTGAGATAGGATAGATAGACTGATATTTATATGCAAATTGCTGCACTATATCTGAGGCAAAATATGAGGCTCCCATCCAATAATAATTGACAAAATTTCCAATTATATCTGCAGGATAAACATCATCATGATATGGAAAGCCATCTCCGTGTATTACTTCTTCAGAACCAACAATGTAATTAATGTCACAAAATTGAAGTTCATATAATATCTCTGTATAAGCCAATTGACAAGCGTCGAAAAGAAGGATGTCAATATCAGAATCAAAGACTCCATAATCTATTGTACTCAATTCGTATGGTGTTAATCTTTCATTTTTATTGGGGTCAGATGTCCAATCCCAACAGACACCAACACCACCGGGGAGAACAGCATGGCCATGATCACCCAAAACAAGACAGTAATTATTCGCAGGAAAATTTAACTTTGCCCACCGAATGAAACTTTCTAGCACATTAGGATCGCCCATGTTAACTTCACCAATATCCCAAGATGAAGAATCAATTATTTCTCCATCGCTGTCTTGTGTGATGTAGAATCTCTTTGCACCTTTCCAATCTCCATTCGTGGTATCATCTTTTCCAGATTGATAATATCCATCTTCAAAACCGTTCCATCTATCTAGCTGTGCAACTATTCGAACATGAGCTGTAGAACCTACCATTTCCATTTCGTTTATATCCCCAAGCAACGGAATTTCAAGGTCATTGTCCCCGTCCATATAACACATTATTGTCCAATCTGCTTGAGGCATTGGAAGAGGTGGAAGCGTAACAGCAACAGCATCCTCAGAGGTAAATGTTGTTATTGAGGATAACATAATCGCCACAGATAATAAAATAGCAAGTGTTTTCATTGTAAATCTCTCCTCCGTTTTACTCTATTTCTTCGCACGAATATAATTGTCATTACTGATACTAATGGAATCGCTATTCCTATAGAGAGATAAAAGTAGTTTTCACTACCATTACCAGGATTTTGGATGCTTCTTACTTCTAGTGTAAATTTCTCAGTCAAATTTGTTTCTGTTCCACTATGCGCCTCAACATAATAGGTTAGATTGGAAGAACGATTTAGAGGCGGAATAATACCTCTCCATATTCCAGACAATTTCGTCCCAGATACGAGGTCCATAGGTACATTGGAATATTCAGAACATGTAGATTCTTTATAGAATAATACAACATAATCTACACCGAATTCGTCCTTGATTGATATTTCTATTCCGATACCGACACCCACATCGGCGGTAGTATTCATGGGCTTGGTTAAATATGGTGGGCTACCTATTAATTTTACTAGGTAAATTGGCGTTCGTGGGCTATTCCATGTATCGTTTGCTTCAATGTAATAATAAATAGTCCTGTTCTTAAGATCGGATGGCGTGAATTGGGTATTCCAGGTTCCATTTTTAACTGTGCCATCGGTAAGATTAAATTCAAGTGTTTGGGTGATATTTAGCATTCCATTCCCATAGTGAAGAATAACGGATTCCACACCAAAATTATCCACGACAGTAGCGTTCACAGATACGGTATCATTTACATATGCCGAAACCATTGGCTCGTGCTCAATTACTGGGGGTGTAATATCATTTGCTGGGAAGCGTTTAAAATATAGGTTCCAGTTTCCATTTCTATCGTCCTGCCAAATAACATAAGTATAATCCAGGGTATCAGTCACAACTTCTGGATATTGCGATAACCCGATGCTATCTGTCAATCTAGTGTCATTAATTAACGTCGTTCCGTTGCCATCGATTTTCTTATAATATATTTCCCAATCATCATCTCGAAAGTCCTGCCAGACAATATTAAAATTACCAGCAGAGTCCATAGACAGTGAAGGCTGCAACGAGTAATATGTTGCATGAGTCAATCTAATATCACCACACCATGTATCTCCACCGTCATTAGTTTTCTTGAAATATAATTCATAATTCCCTGATACATTACTAGCCCATACCAGATATAGATTTTCCTTGTAGACAAGAAGAGTGGAAGTCAAAGCAGTAAGTGATGAAATTTCAACAGGTGGATGCCAAGTGAAGCCGTTATCGTTACTTTTCGAGAAATTCAAGCCATTTTCGGTAGGGATTACAACATAAACATTATTATCCTGACATCCAATGGAAGGGCAGAAAATGCCGTGAAACATTTTATAGTTATTCTCTGTAGCATTCATCGAATAAACCATAATTTCATTTGCTCCAGATTCCAAAAAGGGAGCCATCGCAAAGTGCACAAAGTTGCCACTTGAGGTAATCTCTATTTTTAAGTAATCGAGGGGGTGACCATAATCGGATGTGTATATCGGTTCTGCCATTTCCCAACTCTCACCATCATAAGAACTTGTTGTGTAAAGGGTTGTAGGGAACTGAGTATAGCGGTCATCCACAAAAAACAGATGGTTGGTGTTTGAATTCTTATTGTATGCAAGTTGGACATTGACTGGGGAGTAACAATATGAATTTTGGAGGGCAAGAATTGTCAATTCAGACCAGGTATTTCCACCATTTATACTAGATTGATAAAACACCTCTGAATCTATTAACTGACCTTTATTTCTGTCGTCAACCCACACCAAATGCAACGTGCCACTTTCGTCAATCGCAACCGAAGGTCTAGTTGAATTGGACTGACTATTTGTTAGGCAAACATCATTGCTCCAATTTAAAGTTCCGTTGCTTCTAGTAAACATCTGGTAGTTCCCGTCAACGGCGATGGACGGTTCCGTCTGTGTAGATTGTCCATAGTTTTCGTAGACCTTAACTTCAGGATTGAAAGGTTCGTTCGCGCGAACTTCAGGAGCGAACGAAAGGGATAACGTGATTAACAAGATGACTAATATTATAGCCAGGGACGTTTTCTTCAAAGAATTCGAATTTTTTCCTACACTAATCATTTGCAGTGACATTCTCCTCATAAGCCTTGTCCCTTTGTAAAATAATAGATTTAAGTAATATAAATAAGTATCATGAAAATTGCTTCAACTCAAATAACTTATTATCGCGGTTGCGGATTCCCCCGCCCCAAGTGGCAATAAAAAGTTGCTGTGAATCGACATCCATTCTCAAAATAGATATGATATTATAACTCATACCGTGGGTGGTATTTTTAATTGAGATAATGTTATTTGAGAGATTTAAAATGGATAAAACATTTCCACCACAATATAAATTATTGTTTAAGGGACAATATTCTATTGAATTGATGAAATCTCCCGATAAACCCCGGGTTGCAATTAATCGACCCACAGCCATGGGATTGCTGTAATGTGGGATTAAATACTCATATTCATCGAATTTCAACAAGGATAGATTCTGTAGCAATAATGCCTTCATCATTCGATACTGTGAGCGTGACAGTATAGGTCCCAGGTCCGATATAGTAATGGCATACATCCGGACCTTGAGCTATTGCACCATCACCGAAATCCCAATCATAAGAGATGATTATGCCGTTTGGGTCATATGAACTCGTACCATCGAAATGATAATAGGGAATGTATAGTGATACTTCATCCAGGTAAGATGAGTCCAATGTCCAATTTTGAATAAGGCCATCTTTAGTATTGATACTGATAAAGAATATCTTGGAGAACTCATTTGATGATATAGTCACCCATGTTGGATTAGCTCCTTTGTAAGTTGCATCATAGGTCAATACCAATTCGTAAGTTCTACCCAGATGTTTCTCAAATAGAATAGAGCCCGTGGTGGGTTCATCATCAACTTCACGTAATACCTCCACTGATGTGATTACATTTCCGTCTTCAATCACGCTCAATAATGCCGTGTTACCAGGTTTGCCATCAATCGCGAGTGAAATCTCAATCTCTTGAGATGCATATATTTTGGCTTTGAGCACAGGATTCACATAGGTAAATGCAAGAGCCTCTGAGACATATCCATCGGTTACAATGCCGTTGTAATCTGCTGTAACCCGGAATTCATGATTCCCTGGTTCAGCAATCCATATTGCACTTACTTCAACACTTTCCTCTGATTCTATTAGTGGAATTATAATTGATTTTATTAATGTTGGCTCGGAAGAAACGTAAAAGTTGACAGTGACATTATACGCGGGAGATCCATCATTGTTTGTAATAATAGTAGATAGTAAAACCTCCTCTCCTTCGTTTGTATTCTCTGATGAAACAGAGACTTCACCAACGTTGAGTCCTGCTATTCGACCGAATCCCGAGATTGTCCAATCTGCATGGTTTGGCATCATAATTGCATAACCTACACCTGGACGCATAATGTCTGTTGGTGTCAGTTTTCTAATATTACCAGATTCATAGGTGTATATCATGGTATATTGAATTCCGGCCAAAGCTTCTGATACTGTCTTTTCAAGAAATGAGGGGTAGCCGACTTCATTTAACCCTGGATATAGATGAATTGTCGTTGATATTGGAATTGTACCTGTTGTAATGAGTGACTGGTCAGCTTCTAATATACGAAGATGAACTCCCATCGTGTTATCAATTGATGTCATCAATTGAGTGTGGGGGCCAGGATCTGGATGCGGCCGGGGTGGAAGCGGTATCGGGGATATTGTCGGCCACATCGTGTGGTCGACCAACGCCGCATCATACCGAAACGCGAATGGAGTTGCCTCAATCCATTTGTAATAAACAATTCTCGTGCTTTCTTTATATATTCTCCATGTTTCAGCCCAAAAAGGATAGGGTTCTGCACACATTCTGAATCGGAGATAAAATGATTTCTGATTTGTAAACTGTGTCAAGTCAAATCTATCATTTCCGCCACCCGATCCAGTGTAAACACTTGAACCGACTAACGCTGTGCTCCCCTCTTCGATTACATCAGTGTAACCAAATCCGCCTGACGGTATCAATTTAAAAAAATTTGTTCCGTCAAGGCTTCCCTCAACTACCGCCCCATCGTTGAATCCCCTGATGTCAAACGAATGACCAAATTCAAATAATATCGAATTGACGTTGGGGCCAAGGTTTGAAAGGTCAATTGGCCCGACTTTAAATATCGAGTCTGTCACAACGGGCGTGTTGGTTGGGATTGTTGCTATATATTGCGTAGATGTAGATGACCATTTCAAGTCCCAGGTGGTCGGAAAATTTGCCAGGTGTCCGATTTCAATTGATGGAATGTCGGTTGCACGTATCGTGTGCAATACCTGCTCTGGCTTGGTGACAGAAGATACAAATGGAGTTGAAATGAAATTCCAACATGCGTCGTCTAACTCGATGGAGTATTGACCTGCAGGTTCTGCGGTTATCTTGCCAGCGATCAGGTCAAGGCATATCCCCTTATTCCCAGCGTTATCCACCGCCACTATTGAATAGAACTGATTCGTTATCGGTTCTATCTCCGGAACTACATCAATGTAGAAATCAATTCGATCACGAGCAATCGGTTGGGTATTATCTGTATTGGAGATGGCTTCAACTGCCAATTTATAACTGCCCACTTGAACAGTATTGCCAACAACGAATTTAACGGATACCTGTTTGCAATATCCCGCGTCTATGGAAACGGGGGAACTCACGAAATAGGAAATGCCTGAGGGAAATATTGGAATTGACAGTGCATAAGAATCGGCAAGACCCTTGTTTGAGATGAAGAAATCGAAATAGCAAATTCCCCCTGGCGTTGCTGTCAATCTTGGAGGTGATATTGAAGCTATTTCCACCAAATAGTCGTTTTCCCTACTGATGGACCCGAGAATATATTGTGGTTGGTCATAAAGCCCGCCATGCTCAAGCCATGATGTCATGGTTACTGGAAGGGTTGCTATTGGACTATCGGCCCCAAAGTCAAACCCATTTGGAGTTGAACTTCGATAAATTTCATAATATTCTACGTCTGGTGAGGTGGACGGAGTCCAATCAACATTCAATGTCGTTGTATCAATTAGGTCACTATTCCACTTGAGATGAATTGTATCGATTGAAAGCGTATCATAATTAAAACTATTTTCGTTAATAATTGTGTCTTTGATTTTTATGTACAATGCCCCGTAGTAGGTACCTGTAGGCAAAACAAACTCATTTGGCCTATTATCGTCCACGCGCTTTGTAATTTCACCCAACCAGGCATAAGGACCTGATGGATATCTGGAATAATAGACCGCGAAATTATCGTTATAATATGTCGAAATGAATGCCTCGACGCCAACGGTTAATCCTGTTCCAGACCCCGTAGTTATTGGCATTTCAAAAATGGCTTCCGCAATTTGTTGCTTAGCATTGATGGACCGCTCGCTTATCGTCCAATAAGTATCATCACTCTCTTCATACATCCAATCCCAGCTAGAGCCAATATCGCCATATTTCACGCCGACGCCATTAGGAATGACAGAGTATTTATTGGCAATCTGGGCGGTGACTCCTGTGATTGGAGACGGGGGAATCTTATCAACAGTAATGCCATCGCTTGACCCAGTATATGGCCCCAAAAATCCACCACCATTTGTTGTGCTGGACCGAGCCCTAACACGATAATAGAAATATGTGCCATCTGGTATACTTTGTTTACTGATAGTGTAAGTCAACTGACTATCAGTGTATATTGTGGCATATGTTCCAGTTAAACTTGACCACTCCTGAAGTTCATATGCGCTCACACCTAGAGGCTCAATTGCAGCATCCCAGCGAACAATAAATCTTGTCACATCAGCTACATCGCTATTAACATAATCCTTCTCGGCAGTTCCACCGACCCAAGTTTCACGCGGCTGGAGGCGAATGACCGGCGGGGTGTCGATTTTTATAGGGCCATAATGCGCAGTTTCGCCCCAGTTGCCTGCACCATCCTGCGCCCGGACATGGAAATACCAGATGCCGTCTGCGACATCGGTATATTTTTTAGTCGTGCCTACTGGATCAATAATAGCGTCCGGAATAGTGGACGGAATCTTATCAAGATAAATACTGTACCCAACCATTGGCGACATGCCGTTCGGTGGGGTCCAGCCGACCGTGACGGTGTTCGAGGGATACCATGCGTTGGTGTCCGGGTGGGTGGAGGAGGCGACGGCGGGGGCGGCGGGGCCGGTGGTGTCCAACGTAATCGTATCACTCGCTTGCGCCAGATTTCCAGCATAGTCCATCACCTGACAATAGACTGTTTTAAGACCGTCCCCTGATGATAGCTGCCAATTCGCCGTAGTCGAGTAGGGCTGCCATGCGCCCCAGGGAGCGCCGTAGTACTGATACTGGTCAATCTTGAAGCCCCAGGCCGTGTAGAAGTCGCTGTTCGAAACAAACCTGACTTTTATGGTATCCCCAGGTATTGCTGGGGACCAGAAAGCAGGATGATTGCCAGTGTATGAATATTTAAGGTCATCATTTCCATCATATAAATACACGTAATCGCCAGTCGAGAGTTCTATTTTCTCGAAATGGACTTTCATCTGGGTGGCGCCGGGTTCTTTGATTTCCCAAGTGTTATCGCGGTTATTGGGATAGCCGAGATAGGTTTCCAGCATGTCAATGCCATAACCGCGCGCTGTTCCTTCTGAATCGGTCTGCAAACGTACAGTTATGTCACCATGGAAATAAAATCCCGTAGCAGGAGCAGGTACCCAAACATTTTGTAGGTTGCATGGCCCTTCATATTGCGCCGCTAATGAAGAGGGCATGCGACTATCACTAATAGATAATATATCTCCAGGTGTGGCGAGTTCGATGTAATCAAAATGAATTCTGGTTTGGTGATTTCCATTAATATAGTGATAATAATTTTTGTTCGGGGCATAACCCTCTAATTCATGAAAATATGGAGATTCATAATTATATGACTCTTGACGGAGCGGGTGGCCGTGAGGTGTTTCTATTGCTCGGAATTTTGGTAATTGCCAGGAGAGACTATTGCTGTTGCTAAAACGCATTTTATTTAATCCCAACCCTATGTCTGAAGCGGTATTAGAAGTAGATACCTCTCTGGTGTTTGTGAACTGATTTCCACTGTTTATTGAGAATGAGGTAATTAATGGAGCCATTGTTTCTGTTGCGTACTCAACTGCAGCTAATGCATTTACTCTTCCATATCCAGTATATTCATCCCATCCAATCCCTGCAATTTCGTTTCCGCGAGTATACGCTAAATCATCGGCAGTTATCTGCAATATATTTCTTACCTGTTGATTTGTTAAATAGGGGTTTGCACTCATTACTAATGCTGCAACACCAGCCACATGGGGAGTTGCCATTGATGTTCCATTCCACACTGCATATCTAGCACCATATGCATAAAACCATGAATTATCAAGAGGGCCTGAACCCACCCCAGATAATGAAGATACTATATCTTGACCTGGTGCCATTAGTTCAATTTCTGGACCGAATGAACTCCCTTTAGTCATTGTGGTATCGGCCCAGTCGTCGTAGTTACACCTTTGATCATTATGGTTTGATGCACCAACTGCGATGACAGAGTTATAAGACGCTGGTTCTTGTATCGTCCGAATATTATCATTACCAGAAGAGGACACAATGACTGCACCGTGGTTCCAGGAATAGGCACAGGCATCAGAAACAGCTTGGCCGCCTTCAGCTATGCTCATGCTGATAACGTTGGCACCATTATCAGTTGCGTAGAGTATTGCTTCAGCACAATCTGAAGCAATACCCTCACCATTAGCATCCAACCATCGAACTGCCATGAGATTTACTTGTGCAATTCCAGAAATTCCAATAGAATTGTCGATTTGGGCTGCAACGACGCCCGCACAAAAGGTTCCATGCCCATGTTCATCAATTGGAGTATTTAATACATAAGGAGTTCCAGGCATGTCAGAGCCAGGAACATAATTATAAATTATTGCTCCTAAATAATCGTCAATATAACCATTCCCATCATCATCAATTTCATTTGATGGAATTTCATCTACATTAAACCATATGTTATTTCTTAATTCAGGATGATTAAAATCAATTCCAGAATCTACTATTGCAACAGTTACAGAATAACTTCCTGTGCAGATATCCCAAGCACCGGGGACATTCATTTGCTGAGGAGCCCATTGATTGCTCCAAGGAAACGAATAATATTTGTTTAAAAAAAGAGGATCATTTGGAAATTGTGTAATATGGCAAAATTTATTGACTTCAGCATATTTTATTAATGGCTCTTTGGTCACGCATGTGATGAATGTATCGACATCAGATACATTCGCCACTACTACAAAATTGATCTTATGATTTACTTTACGGACTTCACCACCATATTGCGCAATAATCATCTCCACATCTTCAGGTATCGAATCTTGAAAACCTACAATCACCTCGCCAGGAACATAAGATTCATTGGTATTTTTCGGCACCAATGCACTATCTATTGGTGTAGGTTCAAGTTCGGCAGAAACATTGTTCGTCATAGCTGGCACACTGAAGGCGGTCAGAACCAAGAAGACTACCAGAACCGCGCTTCTAATCTTTCGCTTCGCTTCTTTCATGTTTATCCCTTCCCTTTTCTCTTTTGATATGATTCAATATCCATTGTTTTTTGACCGCCGCGACCATTGCCGCAATGATTATCAGCAGAACAAGAATGACGACTAGGTAATTGTCCCCGAGCACGGAAAGGAAATCCTTCTGGACGGTTGCGTTACTGTTATTCTCTAGGGTCTTTCCCGAGACCTCGTTGGAATCGGCATGCGACCCGCCAACATCATATATTCGAATCCTGAAATAGTATATCTCATCCTCAGCCAGGCCGGTGACGTTGTAGGTTGTGGTATCCTGATCCGTGATCGTCGCGATCAGCGTGGAAGGCGAAATATCGAAGTCGGCGTCTTCAGACATATGCAGTTCGTA
Source organism: Methanomassiliicoccales archaeon UBA147 (assembly GCA_002496385.1). Lineage (GTDB taxonomy): Archaea > Thermoplasmatota > Thermoplasmata > SG8-5 > SG8-5 > UBA147. The sequence goes on from DAJR01000021.1 coordinate 15,759, forward strand.
CCTGGCAAAGTCCGTGTTTCCGTTCCGGTTCCAGATCAATATCATGGAACTGTTCGTGATGTCGGTTGGAACATTCAGCACCACCGGGGCAGGAATCTCGTCGCCAGTCCTGCCGGAGACCTCGTTGGAATCGGCATACAGACCGCCTGAGTTGTACACTCTGACCCTGAAGTAATATGTTGTATCCTCGACCAGGCCGGTAACGTTGTAAACAGTGACGATTTCATCTGTCAGGCTTGCCGCAAGCGTGGAACCGTCAATGACGAAATCCGCATGGGTGGCCATGTGCAGTTCGTACCTGCCGAAATCCGAACCGGTGCTCTGGCTCCAGGTGAGGTTCATGGAACCGGCTGTTATCCCTGTCGGCGGACTCAATGTTACTGGGAAAATAGGGTTGTTCGTGGTGGTGAAATAGACATCAAAGATTGTATCCAAGCCATTCCAGTACCTCTGGGCCTGCCAGACCGCATAAATTCCGCCATTGTCGGCAATGTCAATAGATGGTGTTGAATCATAAAATAATATCGATGCGAGTCCGGTATTGAGCTTGATATCTGCACCGAAGGTTTCCCCGCCGTCGGATGAAAGATCATAGAATATGGCTGATGTGTTATTTGCACTACCGGTCCAGACAACATGAACCTTGCCGTTCTTGTCAACAGCTACCGAGGGGTTTAAACCGGTGGTGTTTGCATCATTTATCCTTATTTGCTGGCTGAAAGATTGACCCCCGTTGTTGGATTTTGAGATGAACACTTTATAATTGGCACGCGAAAACCAGACAACATATAATTCGCCCCCCGGACCGGTGGCTATCGTTTTTCCTGTCTCCGTCAGCCAGATATCCGTGTCACTTATCATTTGAGGGGGTTCAAATGTTTCGCCACCATCGAGCGACCTGGAAAACTCGACATACCTACCAGCGTTTCCGCCGCTCCCCCATGTAACGTATATCTTTCCATTATATAATGCGACAGATGGATCTAAATTGTACCCCCCATCACTTAATGGAATTCTTTCTCCAAATGAACAACCTGCATCTGTGGATTTAATGAACCAAATTATATCCGAGAATACCACACTTGTTCTCTCAGAGTATGCAATGTATATATTATCTCCTTCCACAATCATGGTGTGACTATGTCCTCCGGTAATCAATCCATTTTGAGTGAATGATTTTCCTCCGTCTGTCGATGTAAAGAAAGCAACACCATTAAATAAGTAAATGCACCCACTTTCATCAACCGCGATTGAGGGACGAGAATAACCTTCAGCAATGGTGACAGGCGTGTTAAAAGTGGCCCCAGCATCACTGGTCTTGGAAAAGAGAACGCTATTGTTTTCCAACCAAACAATGTAGGCCGTGCCGTTCCCGTCAACGGCGATGGACGGTTCCGTCTGTGTAGATTGTCCATAGTTTTCGTAGACCTTAACTTCAGGATTGAAAGGCACGTCCGCGCGAACTTCAGGAGCGAACGAAAGGGATAACATGATTAACAAGAGGACTAATATTATAGCCAAGGAAGTTTTCTTCAATGAACACGAATTTTTTCCCACACTAATCATTTGCAGTGACATTCTCCTCATAAGCCTTGTCCCTTTGTAAAAATAATAGGTTTAAGTAATATAAATAAGTATCATGAAAATTGCTTCAACTCAAATAACTTATTATCGCGGTTGCGGATTCCCCCGCCATGCGCTTCAATGCCGACCTGCACATCCACGGGCGCTTCTCCGCGGCCACAAGCTCGGACATGAACTTTCCCAATCTGGCGAAAGGCGCAGAGCAGAAGGGCGTCCAGCTTGTCGCCACCGGGGACTGCCTGCATCCGGGGTGGATGAAGGAGATCAGGGAGATGGAGGAAGCGGAGGAGGGCACTTTCCGGCAGGGCAATACCAGGTTTTTTCTTACGACCGAGGTGGAAGCCGATAAGCGCGTCCACCACCTATTGATGTTCCCATCGGTATCCAGCGTCGAGGATTTCATCGAGAGGTTGGGCGATGCGAACCTGAAGGCGGACGGCAGGCCCAGGATTCACCTCACAGGGGAGGAGCTGGCCCAGAAGGCCAAGGACTCCGGAGCCCTCATAGGCCCGGCCCATGCGTTCACGCCATGGACCGGTATGTATGCCCACTTCGATTCGATGAAGGGCTGCTATGGCGACCTGGCCAGCAAAATCCCTTACCTGGAACTTGGGCTGAGTGCCAACACCGATTACGGGGATTTGATTTCCGAACTTGCTGATGTGACATTCCTGACCAACTCGGACGCGCACTCCCCCCAGCCAGTTCGCATCGGAAGAGAGTACAACACGGTCGAGGCCAAGGACATCACATACAAGGAACTGGTCATGGCCATCCAGCGCAAGAAAGGGAGAAAATTCGTCCGCAATGTCGGCCTGCCTCCCGAGGAAGGCAAGTACAACAGAAGCGCATGCTCCAGATGTTACGCCCAGTATGAGCTGGAAAGGGCGCTGGCCCTGAGGTGGAGGTGCGTGTGCGGCGGAAGCATAAAGAAGGGAGTGAGGGAGAGGGCTCAGGAACTTGGGACGGGAAAGGTCGTCCACCCGGGCCACAGGCCGGAATATGTGTACATGATCCCTCTGGGAGAGATAATCGCCAAAGCCGTGGGCCATTCCTCGCCGTTCACGGGAAAGGTGAACGGAATCTGGGAGGCCGTCGTCAAGCACTCGGGGACCGAGGTTGCGGCGCTGATGGAAACGCCGGTCGGGGAAATCGAGACTATCGCAGGAAAAGCCATCTCTGAGGCGGTAAGGGCATTCAGGGAGGGGCGCATCACTGTCATCCCGGGCGGCGGAGGCCAGTACGGGAAGATAATCCTCCCGGGCCAGGAAGCGCCCCCCGAGGTGAAACCGCATCGACCGGGGCAGAAGAGCCTGTTCGATTTCTAGAGATATGATTATTATGCAGTTGCGCAATGACCCTTCGGGCAAGCGAGGGGTTGGTCATGCAGGAAAACATTGTGCTTGACAGGGATTTGGCCACACAGGCCGTGAATTTGGCCCTGGACATGGGAGCGGAATATGCCGAAGCGAGGATGGAGTCGTTCGTCAGCAACGGCCTTTTTCTGAAGAACGGCAATCCGGAGATCGCCGGTTTCGGCACGTTCTCGGGGATGTGCCTGAGGGTGCTGATGCACGGGGGAATGGGCTTTGCCTCCACGGACATTCTGAAAAAGAACAGCATACAGGAGAGGGTCGAGACGGCCGTGAGAATGGCCAAGGCCTCGTCCGGGCTGGTGAAGGACAAAATTATCCTCTCGGACGAGCCGACGCATGTCGCGGATTACACCGTCGAGCAGAAGAAGAAACTTTCCGATGTCGGGCTGGACGAGATCGTCTCCGCGCTCACCCACATAGACAAATCCATGACCGAGAGCGCGCCGCTGATCAGCCGTTTCATCTCGCTGAACATGGAGGAGCGCACGAAGTTCTTCACCAATTCGGATGATTCGAAGATCGGTTCCGTGATACCCAGGATTGCCATATTCACCATCCCGACGATCCGGGAGGGGGAGAAAACATCCCAGGCCGCGATACACAGGGGCGTTTCGATGGGATGGGAGTACATGGACCCTGACAAGCGCGCCCAGGAGATTTGCCACGAGATCGCGATGACGCACAAGAACATGAAAGAGGGTGTGAAGGCCCCCGCAGGCAAGATTGACATGGTGCTCGGCCCCGAGGTGGTCGGCATCGCGGCGCACGAGTCGTGCGGGCACCCCTACGAGGCGGACCGCATCTCGGGAAGGGAGGCGGCGCAGGCAGGCGAATCGTTCGTGAAGGCCAGCATGATGGGCTCGCGCATCGGGAGCAGCGCGGCGACCGTCGTGGACGACCCGACGCTTCCCAATTCCTACGGATTCTACCTCTACGACGATGAAGGCGTCAAGGCCAGGCCGAAGGTCCTCATCAAGGACGGCCTGATAAACGAGTTCCTGCACAACAGGGAGACTTCCGCCGCAATGGACATGGGGCAGAGCAACGGGGGTGCCAGGGCGGATAATTATGACAGGGAGGCCATTGTCCGCATGTCCAACACGTTCGTCGCTCCCGGCGACCGCAGCGACGAGGAGCTCTTCGAAGGCATCAAGCTCGGAGTTTACATGAAGTCGTTCATGGAATGGAACATCGACGACAAGCGATATAACCAGCGGTACATAGGCAGGGAAGCCTACCTCATCGAGAACGGAGAGGTGAAGGCACCGGTGAAGGCGCCCATCCTCGAGCTCACGACACCCGCATTCTGGACCGCAATAGACGCAGTCGGAAAGGACCTGGAATTCTCGGCTGCTACCTGCGGGAAGGGGGAACCGGCCCAAGGGGTCCCGGTCTACACAGGAGGGCCGCACATCCGGCTGAAGGGCATCACGCTGGGGGTGGGAAACTGACGGATTGGGACACCATAGCCGCCAGTGACCTTCCGGAGGCGGTCGTGAAGAAGGCCGTGTCCATGGGCGCGGACGACGTTATCTGCACCAGAGTGACGGACAGGACGAAGCAGATAAGGTTCGCGAACAACTCTGTAACCGCTTCAAAATCCTGGGCCAGCAACAATATCGGCATATACCTGACCAAGGACAAGCGCATCCTTTCGACGGATGTCACGGAGCCAGCAGAGCTCGACCGCACCCTGGAGGAGCTGATGAAGAGGATCAGGATGATGGAGCCCAACGACGAGTACAGGGGCATCGCCTTCGGGACCCCGAAATACAGGAAGGACGTGGCCGACCCGGCCATGGACAGCATGGTCGAGGAGCTCTATGACCATGTTGACGCTGCCATCTCGGCCGCGACGGAGGCGGGCGCCAGCAGAGTTGCGGGCGTGCTTTATTCCGGCACTGCGGAAGTGAACCAGGCGACCTCGGGGGGCTCGGTCGGCACCTACAGCACCTCCGCCCTGGAAATATCCGTGAGGGCAATGTCGGATCTGGATAGCTCGGGCCACATGGTGCAGTCGGTGGCTAGCTCCTGGAAGTTCAAACCGGCCGACGTCGGAAGGACCGCGGGAGAGCTGGCCATCGAATCCAGGAAGCCCGAGATGGGTGAGGCGGGCAAATTCGACGTGCTGTTCTCCCCTATGATCTTCGCCAACATCCTCGACCATGTGGGCTCTGCATGCTCCGCCGGAGCTGTCGAGTCCGGAATGTCATACTTCGCTGACATGCTCGAAAAGAACGTGGCGAGCGAGCTTGTGAGCTGCTGCGACGACGGCATCAATCCCGAATCCATCGTCTCGCCCCCGTTCGACGGGGAGGGAGTGCCAACCCGCAGGACGCAGCTCATCGAGAAAGGTGTCCTGAAGAACTACCTTCATAACACCAGCACGGCGAAACGCCACGGCACCGAATCGACAGGGAACGCGGGCCTCGTGTTCCCGGAACCATGGACAGTCTATCTGGAGCCGGGGCAGAAGACCAGGGACCAGCTTATCTCCGGGATCGACCGGGGCTATTACATGACCAACACATGGTACACCAGGTTCCAGAATTACCGGACCGGCGACTTCTCCACAATCCCCAGGGACGCGATATTCCGCATCGAGAAGGGAAAGCTGGCAGGACCCGTGAAGGACATCAGGATATCCGAGAGCATGCTGAACATCCTCGGGAACGTGACAGCCGTGGGGAACGACCCGATGCTGGTGCATTGGTGGGAGGTGGAGACACCCATCTCCTGCCCGCATGTGCTGGTGAAGGATGTCAACATCACCAGAAGCACGCAATGAACGAGGGAAGTGCCATATCCCACGTTACTTGAACCTCTTCAACTCTCGGTTAACCTTATATCGCCCTGCACTGATTCACCTTCAGGTTTTCAATGAGATTCTGCCCATATTGCAAGAACGTTGTCGAAGAAGGAGCGACGGAATGCCCGACCTGCGGGCTGTCCTGGCCCATGGATGAGCAGTTGCAGGTTGCACCCGAGGGAAGCGTCATTGCGCCGAACCCGCTGGTTCCCCAGCAACCCGCTTACTATCAGGAACCCCAGTATCAGCCGCCGCAATACCAGCCCCAGCCTCAGTACCAAACGCCGCCGCCCGCTTACCCGCAGCCCGAGCGTTCTCCGCCGGGGCCGGTGAAAAAGGGCGGGGGCGGAAGCATGGCACTGGCAATCATAGGCGGGATCATTGCGCTGATCGGCGCCTTCATGTTCTTCATGTATGTAACTCCGAACGACACTGAATTCCAGACGCTTTGGGAATTGCTGGAAGAAGCACCGGACGCATACCTCTACCTCTGGTTGATACCAATTTTGGGAATCCTGGCCATAGTGCTTTCCCTGATAGGATATGCAATCCAGAGCAAGGGGGCTGGATATGCGACCGCCCTGCTCGGAATACTTATCCTCGTCCTCCCGCTGGTGTTCGCTTTCCACCTTTCATCGGATTACGGCACCCCCGTCCAGGAGGTTTTCTATTTCGCTTCTGAATCGGGAATGTCCAACGGCATGTGGCAGATGTTCCTCGGAGGATTCATGGCGATGTCAGCCGGGCTGACCGTCATGGGCGCGGGCTTCGGCCTGGCAGGCGGGATCGGCCGCATGAAACGCCAGATGCGTTAAACAAAAAATGCAGGGATCCGGATTTTCTCGAAGATGAGCAAGTTCCTCGGCGGGCAGGCCTCGGACACCGGACGGAAAATGCAAACAAATGTTGCGGACCGTTTCTCGTCGGTGGCTCGACGGGCGATACAGCGTTTGGCGCCCGTCTTCGTTCGAACCGGAGAACCACTAAGGACTAGACCCTGAATCTAGCGCCGTAGACCAGGCTTGGCTATCCCTGCACGGGTTTTCCTTGGCGCAACAACCAGCAAGGTACCGCTGTTTATATTGTTTTCTGAATGTTTGGTGCATTTGTGGGTGTTGTATGCGAAAATATAAAAAGCCTTGAGGTATCATGTGATGCTGGAATCACCCGAGGGGGCGGCACAGTGCTTGACAAGGGCTTCAACTACCTGATATACGAGGAAAAATCCGATGTGGCATTCAAGATGTTCACGGATCTCATCAGCGCGGGTTCTCCGGGTCTTTGCATCACCACCCTTTACCCCCAAAAACTGAAGAAGATGTACGGCATGGACAAAGCCCAGGTGCACTGGCTTTCCGATTCCACCGGCGACAAGGACACGCTGAGCCCCACAAGGCTCGATTTCGAGATCACGAGGGTCATCAACAAGTTCATCAAGGGAGGCGGCGCCCCGGTTTTTCTGCTGGACGGCATGGCTTACCTTTCACTGGAGAACGATTATGACAAAGTCAGAAAGTTCATCAAGCGCATCAACGACATGGCCTCGATGAACGATGCAACGATAATGGTGGTCATCAACCCCAACTCTTTTTCAAAAGAGACCGTGGCAATGCTGGAGAAGGACTTCGACAAGATAGGCCCTCCGACCGAACTTGATTGCTCGCTCGGGCCTTCCGCGCCCATACCCACCCATGGCATGCCTGCCCAGGTCCAGGCCGCGGCGCCGGTGGTCTCGTCAGCCAGCCTTCGGATACAGATGCCTCCCGAATCCCCGGTGGATACACCTGTCGAGGAGGAGCTCGACCTGGAGATAGAGGACATATATCTGATTCACAGGGGCACCGGAACACTCATCCAGAGGAGGACATGGCGGGAGCAGGACCTCATCGACCCCGACCTGATCGGCGGCATGTTCCAGGCGATACTGGATTTCATCAGCAATTCCTTTGCGAGCGACCAGGTTTCCGAATTCAGCAGGCTGGAGGTCAAAGGGTACATCATCCTGATCGCGGACGGGAAGTATATCTCGGAAGCAATAGTCTTCTCGGGGAAGGCCGAGGAGTACATCCACAAGATAATGAACGACATCAAGAAGGTGCTGAAAGAGAATATCTCGGGAATCGAGGACCAGTATGAGTCGGTATTCAAAAATTATGACGGGGATGTCGGGAAACTCCGCGGGACGAGAAAGTCGCTGGATGCACTTGCGCTGGGAATAAACAAGGCTCTCGAACCGCACATGAAGAAGGGCGTGAAGAAACGGCTCACCGACGTTGAGAGGCGGCAGAGCCAGGAGAAGTACAACATGGCCATTGCGGCGGGGCGGTCCAAGAAGTACGAGGACGCCCTGAAAGCTTACGACGAAGCGCTGGCAATTGACCCCGGCCATCACCAGTCACTGTTCAACAAGGCTGTGGTCCTGCAGATGCTCGGAAGGGTGCAGGAGGCCCTGGTATATTACGATAAAGCACTTGAGGTCAACCCGAACGATTGCGAGACCTGGGGCAACAGGGGCATCGCGCTCAGGAGCCTGGGCAGGACCGAGGAAGCCATCGAATCATATTACAAGGGCCTGGGGATCAACCCGGGGGATTCTGCCCTCTGGAGCAACCTGGGCATCGCACTCAGGAGCGTCGGCCGGGTCAAGGAGGCGATCGAATGCTACGACAAAGCGATAGACATCAACCCGCGGGACGCCGGTGTCTGGAGCAACAAGGGGGTGGTTCTCGGGAGCATGGGCCTCCTCAAGGAGGCGATCGAATGCTACGACAAAGCCCTGGCAATCGACCCCGGCAGGAAGCTGGCCCAAAGGAACCGCGAGATAGCCGTCAAGGAGCTGGAGAAGAGGAACACAAAATAGGGGGAAGAGACCATGTTGGAAAAGGGACTGAACCATCTGATCTACGAGGCCAGGACGAATTTCACATACGAACTTTTCGCTGAATTCCTGAAAACTGGCGTCAAGGGCCTTTGCATCACAACGACACTTCCCAGGAAACTGTTCAAAGAATACGGACTCAATAATACGGAGATAATCTGGATAACGGACATGGAAGGAGTCGAGAACGCCCTTGACCCGAAGGGTCTGAACACAGAGATATGGGCGCGCGTCAAGCTCTTCAGCGAGGAGAACAAGGAATGCGTCATTCTGATCGACGACCTCGGATACCTGATTCTCGAGAACAGCTACAAGGAGGTCGAGAAATTCCTCGCGAACCTGAGCCGCTGTTCGAACAAATCCACATGCACATTGATGGTGCCGCTCAACCCGGATTCCGTAACCAAGGAAATCTCGAGCGCCCTGGCCAAGAAGTTCGACCAGGTCAAGGACGTCCGTAATTATATTCTCACCGGCAACAAGGTGGAGTGCCCAGAGTGCGGAGCCATGTGGCGCACAAACGTGGATGCATGCGACATCTGCGGCTACCAGTTCTCCGCGGAAGTCCACAAGCCTGCCCTGACCACCGAGGAGAAGCCCATCCCCCAGAGAGAGGCGAAGGTATCAGGCAAGCTCAGGCAGAAGAAACCGGAAGAGGAAGCGGAGCCGGCACCGGAGCCTGTCAAGCCGGTCTCTTATGATTTCGAGAACCGGCCACAGGACGACTCCTGGTTCAACAGGGGCGTCGCCCTGGAGAAGATGGGGCGGAGCGAGCAGGCCGTCGAATGCTTCGACAAGGCGCTGGAGCAGAACCCGAATGACTCCTGGGCTTGGTTCAACAAGGGGGTATCCCTTCATAGGCTCGGTCTCCTGGGAGAGGCGCTCTATTGCTACGACAAAGCGCTCACCTTCAATCCGAACGACCCCGATCTTCTGTCCAACAAGGGCATAGCCCTTCGGACCCTGGGGAGGGCAGAGGAGGCTCTGGAGTGCTACAAGAAAGCCCTGAACGTCAACCCGGCCGATTCCGGCATCTGGTCGAACATGGGGGTCACCTACCGCGTCATGGGCATGAACGACATGGCCCTCGAAGCGTACAACAAGGCACTGACGATAGACCCGTACGATGTCGGTGTGTGGCTCAATAAGGCAGCAGCGCTGCAGTCCCAGGGAAAGTTCGACGAGGCCATCGTCTGCTATGAAGAGGTCCTGAGGCTCAACCCCTATCATCCGGTCGCCCTGCGGAACAAGGAGTTCGCACTGTCGAGGACGTTGCGCAGCTGATTACCCGCCCGGCGAACCACCTAAAACTATATATTGAGAATATCATATAATGTCCTTGAGAAATCTGCATCTAGTTTGTGAGGGGTAGGAAGAAAGATGGCTCTCTTTAAAAGGAAGAAAAAGGAGGAAGAAACGCCCGTTCAGGGTCCGGAAGACAACATAGGCCTTACCGGCGCCCTCACCGAATCCAAGAAGGAAGGGTTTTTCTCCAGGAAGAAGGAAACGCCCCAATCCGCATCATCGCATGAACCAGATATTGAGTGCAGCGCATGCCAGGTCTTGTCCCCGCCAGGCAGCACGGAATGCATTGCCTGCGGCCAATCATTCAAACCTGAAGTTGAGAGCCTCCGAGAACCTCCCAAGGAATCGGAGCCGGAAGAGTTTCACGGGGTCGAGCAGCCGGAGCCCGAGATAGAGTTGATCCAGGTTGAGGAACCGAAAAAACCCGACATTGCCTGGACACCGCTTCCTGAAAAGGAAAGGAAGGCTGCGGAGAAGCAAATTCTCAAGGAAATAAAGCTCCTGGACAAGGAATTGAAGAGGAATCACATTTCAAAAGAGGACCATGACAGCCGCACCAGAAAACTCAGGATTGAACACAGGCTCGAACCGCCGGAATCCGAAAGACCAGCCAGCCTGAAAGAGCCAGCTGCGCCCCAGGAGCCCCCCGAGCCGCGAACCCGCGAGCCGGAGGAGATTCCGGAGCCAGTGCAGGATGATTTCCAACAGGACATCTCGGCCGAAGAAGTGGAACTAAAGTCCGAGTATGTTGACACGTCCGGGAATGCCGAGCCTGCCCTGGACAAGGAGATCGATGAAATTCTGCCCGTGGAGCTTCTTGCTCTCGAGGAAATGATTGTAGAGGAGGAACCCGAGCCTGTTCCCGAACCGGCCAGGCCCGAACCCGAGCAGGAAAAGAAGGTAGGGTTCGTTGCATCGAGGAAGATATTCGGCGACAAGAAGAAACAGCTGGAGGAATGGGAGGAGAGCCTCCGTGCGGAGGAACAGAGCATCCTGGCGAACAAAGCTGCGCTCGACAGCAGAGAAGTCCGGCTCCAGGAAAAGGACATGGAGATCCAGACCGAGCTTCAGATTTTACAGACCAAGAAGAAGGACATGACAGTTCGCATCGATAATATTAACAAGAAGGAAGCGGAGCTCCAGGCACTCGGGGGAAAACTAGCAGAGCGCAACGAGCAGCTCGATATCCTTGCGGCCGAGATCTCGAAGAAGGAGACCGCCCTGAACGAAAAGCTGGAGGCTTTCGACCGGAGGGAAGCGGATATCGCCGAGAAGATGTCTGTCCTGGAGAAGAAGGAGAAGGATATAGTCTCCAGGGAGAGCGAGACCCGCGAGAAGTGGCTGGAGATGCGTGATTTTGACAGGAAACTGTCCGGTCGATCCGAGGAACTCACAGCGGCCGAGGAGGAGCTGAACGAGAAGCGGATGGCCCAGCGTAAGCGCGATGCCGAGCTTGACGACAAGCGCAGGGAGCTGGATGCCCGCGGAAGGGAACTGGATGCGAAGGGCAGGGAAATATCCACCCTCCAGGAGCAGATTGCGGCGAAGGAGGAGAAGCTCATTGCCACCGCCGAGGAGAGCCAGGAGCGCGCCAATGAACTTGACCAGATGTCTGATGACCTGGAGGCGAAGAAGGAGGAGATCGAGGCTCAGAGTGCAGACCTCCAGGAGAGGGAGGAGCGCCAGGACGCATGGAAGAAGCGCCTGGAGGCAAAGGAGAACGAACTTGCAGTCAAGCATAACGAGCTCAGCAGCAAGGAAGGCACCATCAGGACCGCCGAAAGGGAACTCGAGGACCGCAGGGAGAAGCTAAAATCACGAGTGATGGAGATAAAAAACCTGGAAGACCGCACGCTCATGCGCAAGAGGGAGATCGACGAGGTCGAGCTCCTGCTCATCCAGAAGGAGAACGAACTGTTCAACAGGGAGCAGGGCCTCTCAAGAAAAGAAGCGGCGAAGTGAGGTTCATGACCGGGCAAAATGTCAAGGGGATTCACCTGGCGAATGTTTTCAGATTCGTGAAATGGAAGCGCGGCATTCTGGGACTCAGGAGATTCCAGGAGGCCATAAAGGGACTTCCCGGCTGTTCCAGGGCCGACGAGACGACCTTCATCGAGAAGGACTGGTACGACTACGGGCTGTACATGAAATTGCTGGATGCCGCTGATAGAGTCGTTGGCACCGGCGACCTGTCCAAGATTTATGAGATAGGGCTGTGGAACATCCGCAACCTGGGATACCTCAGCTACCTGGCCAGGAAACCGAACATCGTCGAATTCATCCAAGGCGCGATAAAAGGCTGGAACAATGTATATGACTTCGGCGGCGTCGAGCTGGTCGAGAACCATCCCAAGAGGATAGTCATGCGGTACAGGGGATTCCCCGCCGCGCCGGAGAAATGCCAGTATTTTCGGGGAAGCCTCACCGGCATGATGGAGATCTGCGGACTCGATGGAAAGGCCGAGGAGACCGCCTGCAACACGAAGGAAGCGGAATATTGCGAGTTCACGCTGACGTGGAATTAAATAATGCGGTAGATACCCATGCTTCCACAAAAGTTAGAGAAAATAGTCAGCTATGCAAGAGTTTGGCAAATGGACCCCGGGGCTTACGCCGAATTCAAAATTCGGCTAACTCGCATCGATGTTTGAAAGCGCTATTGCTACGATGCTCGACGCCCCGAGGTTTTCCTGTCTGGCAATTGTCCGAAAATGCATCCTATAAGCGCACTTGAGTGCAGAATGGTTCCAGACCCCGCCCTCACAGGCGGGGCATGCTGATGATAAAATGGCGTGTGTCCACGCCACCATCAGGGGGTACCAATTTAATTTAGCCAACCATAAACCTCACCCCGACACCCATATTGCCAAAGACTACAAACTGGCACCGGCCAACTTCATCATGCCTCGGCTGATTGTTTTCATTCTGAATTCCGAGGCCGGGGTTGTGGGCCAGATTGGGCGAATCTGGCCTGGTGACCGATTCCGTTTTTCATCCTTTCAGAAACCCTGCCCGTAAGAGCGGGGAGGTGTTGACATCGGCATAATACCCGGCCCCAGGGCTATGGCACCGACCTACCGCTTACTTATCCCAGCCAAGCGCCCAAAACACCTCCCCATGTCTCACCATAACAATGCCGGTTCTGGATGTTCGGATAGAAGTTCTGGCGATATTCCCAGGTGCAGTCTTGCAACATATTTATATTGCAGTTGTTTATAACATATGTCGTGAACACATGGACGGAATGAAATGCGTTGCATGCGGCAAGACCGCCAGACCCGCCAAGCTTAGCTTTCAGGGCCAGGCCATAGACGGTTGGAAGTGTAAATGTGGTGTAGAGTATTTTCAACCGGAGCAGGCCCAGAGGATACTGCTGCTGAATCAGGTGAGGAAAGAGCAATTCCGCGTCAAGGTCGGTAAAGTCAGGAGCAATTTGATATTGCGGATTCCCAAGAGGATCGCAGATGCTCTGGAGCTGAAGGACGGGGAAGAAGTGACGCTCAGGGTTGAGGGCAGCGGGGAGATAAGGGTGCTGACGGGGTGAATAAAATTATAGAGAAACTCAGTCAGAAAAAACATGAACGCAAAGTATTTATTTGCACAAAGATTCATTTGATGAAACGGTGAAGAGTCAAATGAAACTAAATAATCTATATTCAATAATATCCTTGATATCTATAACGGTTTTGATTATTCCAATAGTCCATGCAAATCCGAGCTTTTCCCTTACTGACCCGGGGACGTCCGGAATACCCGAAGCGTATGGTTCAAGTTATTTGATGGACCCCAATAGAGATTATTTGCGTTTCACATACGAATATGTATTTATCCGAATCGGGAATGTTTGTTGGGGCTTGCCCGAATTCAACGCAACGTATGTAATAACCAATTCAGGAAATTCATGGATAAATCAGACAATCGCCATTCCAGGTTTGGATTATAGAGAAAATTCCACCCTGAGAGTCGATGATGTGCCCATCACCTGGAGGTATCAATATTATGTAGATATGGAGAATAATTGGGGTTGGGATACATATGCCTGTTACCTGTTCAACCTGACCTTCGCACCCTATCAATCCAGGACCATCAATATTAGTTCTCCCATTATATTCGATGTTTATTTTAATACTGGAATTAAGGCTTATCCAGGTAATCTCACCTGCAGATACATCGTCCTCACAGGGAATTCATGGACTGGGGGGATTGGTGAAGCGGATATATGCGTTGAATTCGACAATCTTTACCTGAATGAAATTAGTAATTTTACATTGAAAGGATTCACATACCAGAACACCACCCATACGACAAGGCTGATTTACCACAATGAATCTTGGCATCCAGAACAGGACTTGTTTGTTTCTTGGGTTCCCGAGAATTGGCCGTTCAATACCACTGTCTCAAAGTCATTTAATAACACTTTAGTTAAAAATGAAACATTTGCTTTGGAGCTGGAGTTCGAAGAAGGATTACACACAGTAGAATATCTCTTTGATTGGGGAGATGGAACAATTACCAATTGGACAACGCTATCTTACCAGACTCATTTGTACACCTCAACGGGAAATTACACGATAAAGATATGGTCAAAGGACAGGTTTTATGAGATAGTCAGCGATGAACCGATTACAGTTGCGGTTACCGTAGAGGACCCTGTTATCGTGGTAAATTCAAATCCTGGATACATATATCTGGGAATTATATGGATAATAGGCTGTGTAATTCTAATTTCTGGATATGTTGTATATAGAAAGCGGAAGCCTTAGAGATACTGCACAAGCCCCAGCCTCTCCAGCGTCTCCACAGTCGGCCTTCCTTCCCTGTCCCACCCGCGATGGGCGAAATACTCCTGGAGATGCCGCTCGAACATCTCTCTCGGGATTTTGCGGCCCCTCATAAGGCCGGAGCATGATTCTTCCCCGTGGAACCTCCCCGGGAGGATGTCGTCGGCATGGGTCCTGCCGGTCCTGAGGTTGTAAAGCCGGGCAAGGCTGTGTATCCTCTCCCCGACAAGGAGAAGTTCATCCTTTGTGTAAGGATGGCCGGTTGCCGCTTCCACCATGGGCGCCAGCCTGTCCAGGCCGAACATCAGGAAGTCGCATACGATTATCGAATTGCGGACATTGACATCGTCCTGGCCCCCGGCGATATAGGGTATGAGTTTCTCAAGCTCGAGGTTTCCGTTCATCTCATCTGTGGCGGTCCACAACCGGGTATGGCTCGCGAAGTCAGACGTGGTCAGTGCAAGCGCCATTGAATAGCAGCCGAGCGGATTCACGCCGGAGAGTTCCATCCCTGCAACCTGGATGGCGAAATAACCGCTGTCTTTCCCTATCCTGCTCGAGGCGATGCGGGTGCCCTCGGCCAGCATGTCGCCGATGCCTTCGCGCCTGGCAATCTTGTTGATGAGTTCCAGCACCGCTCCAGCAGAGCCGAACCTTATCCACTCGTTGTCCTCGGGGGACAGAAGGCCTTTCTCGGCCGCCTCCATCGCGAAAGAAATAGTGACTCCGCAGGATATCGAGTCCAGCCCCAGGTCGTCGCACAGGCTGTTGGCTGATGCGAGGGCCTTGGCATCGGCAAGCTCGCAGCCGGAGCCCAGGTATGCCGCCGTCTCGTATTCCGGGCCCTCGAAGTCCCCGCCGTCGTAGGTCACTCTTTTCGAACATTGGATAACACAGTTGTAGCAGCCGCAGGATTTCCATTCCAGCTCCTTCTTCATTGTCTCGGATGTGAGGCTCTCGTAATCCTTCCATGTGCCGTATTTGAAATTGTGCGTCGGCAGGAACCCGCCGGTTTCCTGGCCCATGCGCACCCACATGGGAGTGCCCAGTTCGTACCTTTTCTTCCGGTTGGGATGGGCGATCGTCTCCTTGGTCATCTGGACCGCAAGCTCCCTGAACCTCGCATTGTCATGAAGGGGAACGGATTCCCTTCCCTCCAGGACGATGGCCTTGAGATTCTTCGAGCCCATGACCGCCCCCGCCCCGCCCCTTCCGAACTGGCGGTACTTGTCCGTGCTGATGCATGCGAACTTCACAAGATTCTCGCCGGCAGGGCCGATGCTGGCGGCTATCGAGCCGGGATGGCGCTCCCGAAGTATGTCCTCGGTCCGGTAGCAGCCGGAGCCCCAGAGATCGGATGCGTCATGCATCTCCACCCCCTCTGGGTTCACCTTAATGTAGACAGGGGATTCGGATTTCCCCCGGATGATTATGTAATCGTACCCGGCACCCCGGAGTGCTGTCCCGAAATGTCCCCCCGCATGGGAGTCCAGGAAACCGCGGGTGAGAGGGGACCTGGTGACCACGCATGACCTGTTGGACGTCGTGATGGCAGTGCCGGTGAGCGGCCCCGCGAGAAATATCATCGGATTCTCCGGGTCCAGCGGGTCGTCGGAGCGGTCCAGATCACAGAGCAGCGCAAGGCCGAGCCCCTTGCCCCCGATGAACTTCTTCAGCAATTCGGGGTCGGGCTCGCCTATGCTGGCGCTGCCGGCGTCCAGGTCTATGTCAAGGTACCTGAAGTGGTATCCGCCCTTCATCGGGATGTCACATCTCCCTGTGCATGTTCAGCACGTCGATGAGGATTGCAAAACCCGTTTCCAGCCTGCCCGCGCCGGGGCCCTGGATGGTCACGGCTCCCGAGAGGTCGGTCGTGAAAGTGAGGGCGTTGACCGCGCCGCCGACGCCGGCCAGCGGATCGCTCAGGGGAAGCTTCACCGGTTTCACCGAGGCAATTATCTGGCCGTGTTCCATCCTCGTGGAGCCGATGAGCTTGTAGCGCATGCCTTCTGCCTTTGCCTTTCGGATATCCTCGATGGTTATGCCAGATATCCCGACCCTCTCCTTCGCGTCAGAGGGCTTGATCGCCCCTCCCAGAACGACGTTGGACAAGATGACAACCTTGGCCAGAGCATCGAACCCTTCGACGTCGGCTGTTGGGTCGGCCTCGGCATATCCCAGTTTCTGGGCGAGGGCCAGCGCGTCAGCGTAAGACATGTTCTCCTCCTCCATCTTAGTGAGCATGAAGTTCGTCGTGCCGTTCAGAATGCCCTTGATCTCTTTTATCCCGTTGCCTGCCAGGCAGTACTCCAGCAGGTCGAATATGGGAGTCCCGGACATGACCACGCCTTCATACCTGAAGAGGGCGTTGTTCTGCTCCGCGAGCTTGCACAGTTCCTTGAAGTGAAGCGTAATCGGACCCTTGTTGGTCGTTGCGACGCACATTCCCCTTTCGAACGCGGTCTTGATGTGCGTGGTCGCAGGCTCCCCGGTCTTGATGTCGGTGTAGGTGACCTCCACCATGATCTCGGCATCGGCCTGCTTCAGGATGTCCACGGAATTGAGGCCCACAACGGCTCCTTCGGCGGGAAAGTCATGGATCGTGCCCTTCTCCTTGAGGTGGCTCAGGAAGGCAGGGATATCGATGCCGCTTTGCACCAGGATGGATCCCTTCATCATGTCGGCCACGCCGATCAGCACGGGCTCGAAATCATATTCGAGCTCGAGCAATTCTTTCTTATTGACCAGTATCTCGAGGAAACCCTGGCCTACCACTCCGCATCCTATCAGCACAATTTTTCTCTGCATATCATTTCACCCTGTCCAGCAATAAGCGGAAGCCGATATTAAATCTTATCATGGATTGATTATTCGTGCGAAGGTTTTATATCCAAGTGAAGGTTATATTTCAACAGAATAATAAATTGGGGCACTGGACGATGGAAAAGGAAATATGCAGGCAGGCACCCGACGAGTGGATCAAGAACCTGAAGTTCGATACGACTGATCAGGTGAAGATACCGCCGAGCCTTGCCGACCAGGTGATAGGCCAGGAGGATGCGGTCTATGTCATCAAGAAAGCTGCAGAGCAGAAGCGCCACGTACTCCTGATAGGCGAACCCGGAACGGGAAAGTCCATGCTGGCCAGCGCAATGGTCGATTACCTGCCCAGGGGAGAGCTGGAGGATGTCATCGCCTACCCCAACCCGGAGGACCCCAACGAGCCCATCATCAAGATAGTCCCCGCGGGAAAGGGCAAGGAGATAGTCTCGGCCCAGAAGCACGAGGTCATGCAGCGCCAGAACCAAAAATTCCAGACGATGTTCACCATCATTTTCCTCATAGTGGGATTCTCAATCATCATGTTCATAATAGACCCCGGCCACAATCCCATGTGGATCTTCTTCGGGATACTTGCGGCCGTCTTCATCTACATGGCCACGAGGATGCCCGGAGCACAGCGGCAGGAGGTCGGGCAGATACCGAAGCTTCTGATGTCGCACCTTCCCACGGACAAACCGCCATTCATAGACGCCACCGGAGCGCATGCCGGCGCCCTTCTCGGCGACGTGAAGCATGACCCGTTCCAGAGCGGCGGGCTCGAGACCCCGCAGCACGATCGCGTTGAAGTTGGCGCCATCCACAAGGCCAACAAGGGAGTCCTTTTCGTGGACGAGATAAACATGCTCAAGATGGAGAGCCAGCAGAGCCTCCTCACCGCGTTGCAGGAGGGCAAGTTCCCCATCGTCGGGCAGAGCGAGAGAAGCTCCGGGGCGATGGTCAAGAGCCAGCCGGTCCCTTGCAGTTTCGTGCTGGTCGCGGCCGGAAATCTGGATTCAATCTATGGGGCCAAGGACGACAACGGCATCCAGCATGGCGGGATGCATCCGGCCCTGAGGTCCAGGATAAGGGGATACGGTTACGAGACATACATGAAGACCGTCATGCCAGACACCGACGAGAACCGCAAGAAGCTGATAAGGTTCGTGGCCCAGGAAGTGGTCAAGGACAAGAAGATCCCGCATTACACGAAAGAGGCTGTCGCCGAGATAATCCGCGAGGCCCAGAGAAGGTCAGGCAGAAGGGGCCACCTCACCCTCCGGCTCAGGGAGCTTGGCGGGCTCGTGAGGGTCGCGGGGGACATTGCGAAGGAGACCAACCTGCCGTTCGTCACGAAGGAAGAGGTCGTCCATGCCAAGAGAGTCGCCAGGTCGCTCGAGCAGCAGATAGCCGACCGCATGGTCGAGCAGAACAAGGAATACGCCACCCTTCTCACAGAGGGCACGGCGGTCGGCCTGGTGAACGGGCTGGCTGTGTTCCAGGGAGACGGCTCACTTTCCGAATATTCCGGCATGGTCCTGCCCATCGCGGCCGAGGTCACCCCTGCCCAGCACAAGAACGGCGGCGTCATCATCGCCACCGGCAGACTGGGGGAGATCGCCAAGGAGGCCGTCCAGAACGTTTCCGCCATCATCAAGAAGATGACGGGCGAGGATATCAGCAATCACGATGTGCATGTTCAGTTCGTCGAGAGCAAGTCCGGCATAGAGGGGGATTCAGCCTCGATATCCGTGGCAACGGCTGTTTTCTCTGCCCTCGAAGGCATAGAGGTCGACCAGAGCCTGGCGATGACAGGTTCGCTCAGCGTGAGGGGGAAGGTCCTCCCGGTGGGCGGGGTCACTGCGAAGATAGAGGGAGCCGCCGAGATGGGGCTGAAGAAGGTCCTCATCCCGAGGGCGAACATGAAGGATGTCCTGATCGAGGACAAGTATGTCGGCAAGATAGAGATCATACCCGTGGACACACTGAGCGATGTCCTGGAGCATGCATTCGTGGGCAAGAAGAAGGACAGCCTCGTGAAGAAGCTGGCCGCAGTCGTGCCCCTGAGCGCGCCCGCGGTCGTCCGGCCAATCCAGACTTCGGACAGATTACCGGTTTGAGAGGCGACCACATGAGCGGTTTCATGTTCGAAGGGCTTTCCGAGGAAGAGGATGATGACAGGTTCGTCGACAGGGAATGCTATGTTTTCAACAAAATCCTCGAACCCATGCTGGACGACGGCCACTGCATGCACTGCAGACACTATCTCACGCTCCAGTGCAAGTACATCCATGAGTTCGTCGACGAGGACGGGGAAGCCTGATGGGGACCGCGCTCTTCGTCGGCAGGTTCCAGCCTTTCCACAACGGCCATCTGGAAGTAATCAAAGAGATTTTAGGCCAGACTGATAAGCTCCTCATTGCAATCGGAAGCGCCCAGGAGAGCCACACGTTGGAGGATCCTTTCACTGCGGGAGAGCGCCACCTGATGATATCCGAGACCCTGGACGGAATGGGCGTCGCCAATTATTTCATCATACCGGTCGTGGACATCAACAGGTACTCGGTCTGGGTTGCGCATGTGAAATCCCTTCTGCCGCCGTTCGATGTGATTTTTACCAACAACGAACTCACGGCCAGACTCTTCTCGGAGGCCGGTGTCGAGGTCAGAAGGACCAAGGTCTACAACCGCGAGATGTATTCGGGTAAAAAAATAAGAGAACTGATGATCGCTGGCGGGGACTGGCAATCCCTCGTGCCCGCCGGAACCGTGAGGGTCATCGGGAGCATGGGCGGCGTCAAACGCCTGAAGGAGCTGGCCGGTGATTCAGAATGAGGCCGGAGGAAAAGCTGGGTGACATGCTGGCCTCGCGCAACCTCACGCTGGCGGTCGCGGAGTCCTGCACGGGCGGACTCCTCGGTTCGACGATAACGGACGTGCCCGGCTCGTCCGCGTACTTCCTGGGCGGCATCATCGCCTATTCCAATACCTCCAAGATAGAGATCCTGGGCGTGCCTGCCCAGACTATCGAGAGGAACGGCGCGGTCTCGGACCGGACCGCGGCATGCATGGCCAAAGGCATCCTGAACAACTTCGCCTGCGACATCGGAATCGGGGTCACGGGCATCGCGGGGCCCGGCGGCGGGAGCGAGCAGAAGCCCGCGGGCACAGTTTTCATCGGCGTGGCCAACGACGACAGGGAGCTTGCCAGGGGATTCACGTTCAAAGGCTCAAGGCAGGAGATAAAGTCGGCAAGCGTCAAAGCAGCGCTCGAGTTGGCGTGCGAGTTCCTGGAAGGGGGGGATGGGTGATGGAGGTCGAATGGAAGGTCGATCCAGATGTCCAAAAGGAGGCCTGGAAGCCCATCCGGGACATTTCAGCCTCGGTCGTGGCAAAAGACGCGAGGCTGATAGTCGACCTCGGGGGGGGCTCCGGTTGGTTCGGCATGCACCTCGTGGAAAACCATCCTGGAGCCAGTGTCGTTTCCATCGACATCGTTCCGAGGCTGGGGGACGCAAGGGTCTCCCACATCAGGGGCAGCGCTTTGGATGTACCGGTGGTTTCCGGATCTGTCGATATCGTGGGGGCCAACGCCATCCTGCACCATGTCCCGGACAGGCTGGAAAAATGCATGTCGGAGGTCGCCAGGATACTGAAGCCCGGTGGCATTTTCCTTGCGCAGGAGCCGCTCGCGGGAAACCCTCCGGCGAAATGGACCCGGGGCTTCGTCAGGACCAGCGCCCACGAGGAAGGGGAGCGCCCGCTGCCCTACGGGGCCATGGAGATGGCCTTAACGGCCGCCGGCCTGAAGATAGAGAAAGCGGAATTCTTCTTTCTTACCTCTTACCTGATGCCGCACCTGGTGTCCCTCGCGCCGAACGGCATGAGGGGGATGCTGAGAAGGAAAGGGCTGTTCCTGGTGAGGCTGGACAGACACCTGTTGGAGAAGCTGCCCGGGCTGAGCAGATGGGCGGCGTATGTTTCTATTGTCGCAGCCAAAGAATAAAAGAAAATCACTCAGGAGGGTCAGGCTTCGGATTCTGGTGACCACAGGCTTTCGAGAGGTCGCCGTTCAGGCGACCTCCATCCCCGTGCTGTGGCTCTGCGGCCCCTGCTGGCCAATCTTGACCTGGGGCATCTGGACCGGCGGCGGGAGCCTCATGTCACGGGCAAGGACGACGCCCTGCATCAGGCAGTTGCGCATTATGAGATTCAGTACCTCGTTGGCCACGTCGTCGGGCAGCTTTTTCTCCTTGTTCCATTTGTGGGCGATGCCGGCGACGCCGTCGAACATAACATAGCCCTCCAGCTTGATGGAGGCGATGGCGCCCATCCCGGTGTAGTTTATCGCGAACCTGAAGTTGAGCTCGGTCTCCTTCTCCGAGCGCTCGATGACCTGGGTTATCTCGTGGTTCACCTGTATCTGAATGTTCTTCTGGACCTCGGTGGACCTGGAAAAACGCCTTGATTCGATGGACATGAATTCGAAATTTTTTACTGGCATGTTTTCACTCTCCGGGAGATGGACATTGGCTAATTAGAGGTTTTGGGGGCATCATTGGTTCTTGATTTCCTTCTTGATGTTTGGCCTTTCCTTGTAGAACATCTTGGTGCCGCAGTTGGTGCACTGGATGCCCACCGTGTTGATGTCGCCCCTTATCCTTTCCTTGCACTTCGCGCATCTGTACAAGTTCACTCCTCCCTGTCCGGAAGCTCCTCGGTCTCCTCGGGCTCCTCCTGCGGAACCTTCTTGCCCAGCTCCTGGGCGAGGTTGGCCTCGTCCTCCTTGGCGAAGAGCTCGGCCTCGGCGACAGCCTCCTCTCTTGTGTAGCTTCTTGTCCTGGTGGAGTATGCTGATGCTGCGAATTTCAAATTGCAATGGTTGCAGTGCCAGATTCCAGAGGAAACTCTCTTCACGGCATCTTCCTGGCACTCGGGGCATCGCAGGGGTCTTATCCTGTGCCTGCTGACGCTCTTAATCTGCTTCCTTATCTTGACGCCGTACCTGGCTCCGTATTTGCCTGTCATGCCCGCCTTGACTGTTCCTCTTGACATTTTACTCACCTGATATCAATCTGGACCTGATGTCCTCTGTAAGTTTTCGGGCGGTGTCCAACGCCCTGCCGACCTCGTCGTAAGTCAGTGACCCTTTTAAACCTTTCTGCATTGCACGGATGTGGCCCAGGTCGTCCAGCGAGACAGTGAACCTCGCATCGGCGGCCAGCTCTTCCATGAGCGTGGGGTCGGCCATCATGATGTCCTTGATCTTGACGAAGGTGGCAGTCACCGGCCAGGCACCTGCCGGCATCGGGAAATCATCGCCCTCGCCGAACCTCGCGGCCGGGACGGTGGCACTGTGAAGCGCCAAGATGCTGGCCATGGTTGCTGAATCGAACAGGTTTCCGTCATAGTTGATGACCTGTATGTCCAGGAAGACATTCCATATCTTCTCGCCGGGCGCGATGCACAATTTCTGCATATCCAGCATGCCGCTCTCGCGTATGCCCCTGTCCACGACCCTGGCAATCTCCACGGATTCGTCCGACGGGGCCCCGGACTCGAATCCGGGGTGCGCCATTGGTTTGAGCTCGCAGCCAGTCATCAGCACGCCCTGGTCCGGCTTGTCCGGATACGGCTCTCCCGGCTGGACCTTTACCCCAACCAACACGTCGGTCCGCCCCAGGTGCAGCCTGGCGCTGCCCTCGGCTGTTCCGATGGGATTCAGCTGAAACCCTATGTCCCTGAACGAATCCAGTGAGCGGTCGTCCTCCCTGCATCCCCTCTGGGCAAGCTTGTAAATGGTCTCCTTGCGGATTTCGGGGATTATCGTCTTCTTCATTTCTCCGCCTCCCCGTCGTCCATGTCGGCAAAGTTGACCGCGTACCTCGACCTCAGGGCGTCCTGCTGGAGCCCGTGAATCCGCTTGCAGGCGGCCATGGCCATCTCCATCGCCTTCCCGAATTCCTCGCGGGTCATGTCCCCGTCCATCTGGAGAAGCACGATTTCACCCGAGCGCGGGATGATCCCGAGCGGCATGTCGGCCTGACCGAAATTGTCTTCCTTCTTTCCCAGGTCGAGCACTATCTGGCCGTCGACCTTTCCCGCAGCGCAGGCTGCGACCATGTCAATCATCGGGATGCCGGCATCCGCGACTGCCACCGAAGCGGCTGTCAGGCCGGCGCATCTTGTCCCGGCGTCGGCTTCAAGTACCTCGATATACACGTCGATGCTGGCCCTCGGGAAATGGCTCGTGAGGATGACGCTCTCCAGCGCTTCGGCGGTTATCTTGGATATCTCGGTCGCCCGCCTGTTGGGGCCGGGCCTCACCCTCTCCTCGCTCGAGAATGCAGCCATGTTGTAGTTGACCTGGACTATTGCCTTGGCCGGGTCCTGCAGGTATTTGGGCTGGGCCTCCCTTGGCCCGTAGACCGCTGCGATGACCTTGTTGCTGCCCCATTCCAGATAGGCCGAGCCGTCCGCGTTCTCCAGGACGCCGGCCTCGATTCTCAGAGGTCGCATCTCGTCCGCTCTCCTTCCGTCCGCCCGCAGCCCGTCCTTGCCCATGTGTTTCACATCAGCCATGTAATCAATCCCCTTCCTCAGGTTTCCCGGCATCGCGCTTAGCCTCACCTGTTCCACCGCTCTTTTCCCCGGTCAGGTACTCCCTCACAGAATCAGTGAGCCCGTGAAGGTGCGTGCCTTTGTCGATCAGGTTCACAGCGCCTGCCGCCTTGAGCATGCCATCAAGCTCCCCGTCAATCCATATGACGCCGTTCTGGCCCACGAATATCCTGCATCCGGTATGCTCTTTCAGCATGGAAATCATGGAGCCGCCCCGGCCGATGACCCTCGGGACCTTGGAATGTGCAATTTTGATTATCTGGCCGGCAGCCATCTTCCTGAGCCCCTGCTCCTTCATGGTAAGGTTCACGCGCTTCGTCTCATCGACCATGCTCACCTTAGCGAGGATTATGTCGCCGACCATCAGAAATTGAGCGGCCGCGCCGAAGTCCACTTTCCACTGGGTCTCGTTCCCATGCAAAAAAGCTGTGTACGGGGAATTGATGTCGACAATCCAGTTGGACGCGGCGACATCCTGGACCAGGCCGATGACGGAATCGCCCTGCCTCGGGGAATAACGGCCGCCGACAGGAATAACATTGATGAAACCGGACCTGATGTTCTTGATGCCCAGGTGCGCGGCGTAAATCCGGTTCGCTCTGCGGAAAGTGCCCATGCCGGGCTTCAGCCCGTCGGCGTCAAGCTCCTCCCCGGGCATAACGAGAACCCTGTCCGTCACCTGAACATCATCCTGAGACATCAAATCACACCTTTGCCGGGACCTGACGACGGAACCGGCTCCGAAGCTTCTCTTGTCAGGGACCCGGAAGAATTGCCTATTTTAGTATTTTGCTCTCGACATTGCCCTTGGTCTTCTCGTTCAGCTTGTTGAAAAGTTCCTGCTGGAGGCCGGCCGGTATCTCGATGACGCCCATCCATGAGCCGTCGGCGCCCCATTCCTCCTTGCTGATTGTCCCGAGTGCCTTGATGTCGCCGTAGCACTTGCCGTAATCCACGCCCTGGAGTTTCACGGCCAGCCTCATCTTGTCGAAACTGATGGGAATCACGGACCTGAGGGCATGGACTATGTCCTTGACCTGAACCGAAACTGGCTTCATGGGGTCTATGTGGATCCCGGCTTCCGCGATCGCGGCTTCTATGCGCGACGGCGGGTGAGGGGTCTTGGTCTGCGGGTTCATGGCCTCCCTGGCGATGAGGGCGACAATCTGCCGGTGCTTGTCCTCCTGCATCTTGCGCCTCTGCTCGGTGGTGAGCTGGACCTGGCCTTTTCGGAGTATCTCGATGGCAATCTCCTTGGAACTGGATGTCGCAAAAGCCACGGACATCTCCTCCGATGGGGACCTCGTGCCCTTTCTGGCATCAGTGAATATTTCATCCGCGGGCATGTGCTCCAGGATGTCCTTCCAATCCTGGGGCCGGCCATCGCCGACATAGTCCGCTTCGACAATTATCTCAAAGGAAAAACCGTGGGAATCAAGTCTGGCTATCACCATGCCGTCCATCAGGCTGTCGGTGTGCTCCTTCTCAATCATCCTGTCCTTGACCATGGCCTTCGACCTACAGTTTGTCGGTGTACTTCTTTATCTGTTCGGGCTCGAGCCTCTCGAATTTCTCGCCCTTCTTTATTACGCCTATCTCGACCGTCGTGTCGGTGGGAGCTTCGTCGCCGCTCAGCTTCAGGCCTTCCAGCCCCAGCACTACCGCGTCGTCCATCGTCATGCCGTCCTTGAACTTGTTCTCGAACAGCTCGATGACCTGTGCCCTGCCCGAACCTATGCAGCCTGCCTTGTAGGAACTCAGAGCGCCGCTCGGGTCCGTCTCGAAAAGGTGGATGCCGTTTGTGTCCACGCCGCCCACGAGAAGAGCGGTCCCGAAGGGCCTCACTCCGCCGTACTGCGTGTAGTTCTGCTTGTAATCGCATATGCGCTTGACCAGCATCTCGGTCGTTATCTTCTCTTCGTAGGTGACCTTGTTTATCTGCGCGATTATCCTTGCGTAATCAACAAGGGTCCTGGCATCAGCCACCAGGCCGGACGTGGCGCAGCCTATGTGCTCGTCAATCTGGAATATCTTCTCGACCGAGTTCGCCTCCACGAGCTTGCTCCGGGTCTTCTTGTCGGCCATCAATATCACGCCGTTCTTGAATTTCAAACCCACCGTGGTGGTGCCCCTTCCGACCGCCACCCTGGCGTACTCGACCTGGAACAACCTGCCGTCCGGGGAGAATACCGTTATCGCCCTGTCATAAGCCATCTGTCCTGCCTGCATGTTTTTGCCTCCTGATTGGAAAGGGTCAATGGGAAACCCGATATTAAGGTTTTGCCGATTCGGCATTCAAAATGATAATTCACCAGAGGCCGAAACCGAAGTCCTGGAATATCAGGAAATAGCCGACCGCGAACCCGAGTATCGCGCCGGAATTGAGCAGGGGCAGGCCGGCCTGGGGGCGGCCTTTCAGGACGAACCTCATCAGCACCGCGAAGCCGACAAGCGAGCCCGCTAACGTCGTTATGGCCACGCCGAAGCTGGCAAGAGTTGGCTCCATGCCGACGACCTCCCCCCGGTATGTCACCTCGCTGCCGAGGAACATCATGGCCGAGATAACCAGGCTGCCTGGGAAAACTATGTCGCCCAGCCCCATGAACATAGCCTCCCTGCGGCCCTTTGTCTGGAGGGTGCTCTTGAGGCTCTTCTGCTTCCTGAAGGAATAGTTCTTGGTCCTGGGGACAACCAGGACGACCGGCAGCCGCTTCTCTGTCACGGCGTCGGCCAGGTCTATCATGTGCTTGGTCTTGTAGACGGCGATGGCATCGTAGATGGCCAGCGCGATCATCAGGATGAATAACGGAAGTATGCCAAGGGAGATGCCAAGTATGGCTATGATGCCCGCCCCCACGATTATCCCCAGGGTGTCAACAACATACCACTCGGGGTATTTGTACAATATGTAAGTGAGGACGGCGGCCGTGCCGAGGCTCATGAAGAGGAGCAGGTAGCTCAGCTCTTCGAGGTGCTGATAGATGAAGGAGTTGGTGAGGAGGAATTCGAGCAGGTAGTTGTAGGGAATCACCAGCACGTACATCAGGGTCATGCCGCTGGCAAAGAGCACGAGGCCCTGGATTATGCCCAACTTCTTCTTCTTGGCCAGGAACAGAACCGCTCCCGAGAACAGGAGTATGAAAATCACATACATCACGGGGATGCGCAGGTCGTTCGGGTCCTCGAATGCCTGGAAGCCCATGCTCATGAACGGGATTGAGATAAGCATGCCCAGCAGGACCGTGGCGAGAAAGATCATACCCATGGAAACCACGGAACGGTAGTCGCTCCATTTTGGCATTGCCTCACCTACTCGTTGACGACCTGGGCGAATGCCGAGGTCCCGGAGATGTTCGTTATCTTTATCTTGACGGTGGTGCCCTTTGTCGTGCCTGGCACGAAGATGATGTATTTGTCCACCTTCGCGATGCCGTCCCCCTTCTTCCCGAGGTCCTGGATCAGCACATCGTAGGTGTTCCCGATCACCAGGGCAGGGCCTTCCGCGACCGCCACAGCCCTCGGCACCTTCACTGGCCGGTGCGCCCCGCATGCCTCGCACTCGAGGACCAGGACGCGGCCCGATTTGACCAATTTTGAGTCCGGCTTTCCGCATTCCGAGCACAGTACATAGGTGTTGAGGTAGGCCTTGAGCCTGGTCTTGACCTGCTCGACCCCCAGCCGGCTCTTGAAGATGGCCCTGCGGCCGTCCAGGTTGCCTGCCGTGCCCAGCTCTCTCAGGAGATAGGCAAGTATCGCGTCGGCATCCCTTCTGAATGCGTCGGCCACGTCCCCGAAGTTCCTGAACACGGTGCTCTTGCCCTCGATGAACAGGTCGGGCTCGGGCATCTGGAACCTCTCGCCGTCATTGGTGTGCTCCGGAAGGTTCGCCTTCGCCTTCTTGAGAAGTGCCTCGTAATCGTAAGATGACATGCGAACTATCCAATGAGGTTCTGATTATAAACTTTGCCCCCGTAAACTACCAGCCCCTAAAGGGACTGGCGTTTCTGGTTTGCATCAATGCTAATGGATTAGGGGCTGTATGTTTACCATAGGGCANNATCGAAGCTGGAAGGCTTCGATTTTCTTTGAACATATTAGGATGGCATGCAACGGTAGATTAACGACTGCTCATGCCGATTCATCTCAGTCCTAAAGGACGGAGCGTGGAGCAACCATACTTGGTTGCGACTTAGCCGAATCTTGATTCGGCACTATCTCGGCATCTGTGCAGTAATCCTAATGTGTCCGAATTGCCTGGGGTCTTTGTAAAAATAATATGAAATAGGGTCTAGGGTCTTTGTTCATTAATTAGTATATAGGGTCTAGGGTTGCTTGGAATTGCACTGCGCTGGCTGTTAATTACAGCCAGCTCGTCCCTAGCCCCTAGACCCCGGCATCCCATTGAGCCTACGGGTACTTCCTGCAGTAATTGCAATACCACCGGTTGTACTGCTGGACGAAGGTCATCGGCTGGCGGCAGGTCGGGCAGTACTGGTACACAGGGGTCGGGGGCGGGGGCATGTAGCCATAGCCGGGAGCGCCGTATTGCTGTATGGGCGGCCTTACCAGGAGCCAGATTATGAGCGGTATCAGGCCGAAGAAGAATACCAGCAAGGCCCAGAGGGCGCCGCTGGAACCTCTCTTCTCCGCATCCCTGTAAACCCAGATGCAGACGTATACCCATACGAAAAAGAAAATTATGGCTATAAGGCATATCCCGGCCAGAACTGCCAGGGAAAATTCGTCGAACTCGGGCGGCATCTGCAGAATTTCCAGCATCTCAATCTCCGGATTAGTAATGCTGCCTGAGTATTAACAATTTTCTGTGGGGGTGCCAAGAATGCTGGCACAGCTAACCTTTCATGACCCCGAGAGGTTTCAATCTTGCCACCAGCTTGGATATCCCGGCGCCGTCGACCACCTTTACAACATCGTCGATCCGCTTGTAGGCCATGGGCGCCTCCTCGGTGAGGACTTCCTTGCTGGCCGCCCTGACATAGATGCCGTCCCTTCGCAGGTCTTCCTTTATCTGGCCTGAAGTGAACTGGCGTATCGCCTGCTGCCTGGACATAACCCTGCCCGCGCCGTGGCATGTTGAACCCCAGGTCTCCTTCATCGCGCTGGCGGTGCCTGCGAGCACGTAGCTTGCCGTGCCCATGTCGCCGGGGATGATGACCGGTTGGCCCACATCCCGATAGTCCTGGGGGACATCGCTGTGGCCCGGGCCGAACGCTCGGGTCGCGCCTTTGCGATGGACATAGACCTTCCTGCGCCTGCCGTCAATCTCGTGCTCCTCCAGCTTGGCGATGTTGTGGCACACGTCGTAAACCAGTTTCATATCCATCTCCTCCGCGCTCCTGGCCATGACCTTCTCGAAGGACTCCCTGACCCAGTGCAGTATCAGCTGCCGGTTGGCCCACGCGAAGTTCGCGCCGCAAGCCATCGCCTTGAAATATCCCTCGCCCTCGGGGGAGTGGGCAGGCGCGCATGCGAGCTGGCGGTCAGGCAGGTCGATGTTGTACTTCTTGACGGCCGACTCCATCTCGCGGATGTACTCGGTGGCTATCTGGTGGCCGGCGCCCCTGGAGCCGGTGTGGATCATGACCATTATCTGGCCGACATGGAGGATGCCATACGCTTTCGCGGCGACAGGGTCGAATATCTCCTCGACACGCTGGACTTCAAGAAAGTGATTGCCCGCGCCCAGGCTCCCCAGCTGGGGCGCGCCCCTCT
This sequence comes from Methanomassiliicoccales archaeon UBA147, assembly GCA_002496385.1. Lineage (GTDB taxonomy): Archaea > Thermoplasmatota > Thermoplasmata > SG8-5 > SG8-5 > UBA147. Next base: position 45,666 of record DAJR01000021.1, read on the forward strand.
TCTTGGCGTCATGGCTGACGAATGACGAATCGGCGTTCTTCATGCGCCCGTTTTCTTCAGTGTGGGCGATGTCGGATTCCCAGCCATAGCCATTTTGCACCGCCCACTCGGAACCTGTATCCAGCACTTCGGTCAGCTGGTCCTGGTCAAGCCGAACTTTGCCCTTCGAGCCCAGGCCGGAAGGCACATTCTCGAACATAGAGTCGATGAGGGCGTTGACCTTGCCCCTGACATCCTGTTCAGAGAGATTGGTCCTGACCAGGCGCACGCCGCAGTTGATGTCGAACCCCACGCCGCCCGGCGAGAGTACGCCCTCGTCGAAATCTGTTGCCGCGACCCCGCCGATGGGGAAGCCGTAACCCCAATGAATATCCGGCATGGCCATGGACCGTCCCAGAATCCCGGGGATGAAAGCGACATTGGCCACCTGCTCCAGTGCGTTGTCCCTCTTGACCTGCTCCATCATCCTGGCGTCAGCGAAAACGAGGCCCTGGGTGCGCATGCCCTTCTTGTAGCTCATGGGTATCTCGAAACGGAAATCGTCCAGCTTTGTCAGGGGGCCTGTCCAGTCTGCCATTGTATCGCCTCGGGGGAGTATGCGGGGGCATGATATTTAAGGGTGACGCCGGCGGTCGCGGGGGTCTGGGGTCTTTGTTAACATAAAGGGAAGAAGGGTCTAGGGTCTTTGCCAACATTTAGGAAGGATAGGGTCTAGGGTCTTTGCTGATATATAGGGTCTGGGGTTGCTTGGAATTGCATAGCGCTGGCTGTTCGTTGCAGCCAGCGCTTAGCCCCTAGCCCCTAGCCCCTAGACCCTAGCCCCTAGACCCTTCCAACCAATAAAAAAACTAGACCCTAGACCCCAGCCCCTCCATCAATTAAATACAAGACCGCAATCCCCGCCCAATGAAAGCCGACACAGTCAACGCACTGTCCAATGCCGCCCTGTTCGGGTCGCTGCTGCTCATCCCGCTGTTCGCCGAGGAGCTTGGCGCAAGCCCCTCCCAGATAGGCGTGATAGTGGCCGCCTATGCATTGTCCAATTTCATCTCCAGTTACATCTTCGGCAGGCTGGCGGATGTCCACGGCCGCAGGATTTTCCTGATCGCGGGGCTCATTCTCTCATCGGCGGCCTGCGCAGTCCAGTACCTCGCGGTTGACACGCTCACCCTTCTGGCCACAAGGATAATGCTCGGCTTCGCGGCGGGAATATTCCCGGCCGCGCTGATGGCGTACGCCTACGAGCACAGGTCCAACATGACCAAGTTCATGGCCTGGGGTTCCGCAGGGTGGGGCATCGGGACGCTGGTCGCGGGCATCACGGCCACCTGGTTCACGATAAGGGAGCCTTTCCTCTTCACGGCCGTGCTCATGGCCCTGAACATCCCAATAGCTATGAAGATGCGGTTCAGGAAGGAGCGGAAGATGTCCGTGCCTTTCTTCCCAATCGCCTTGATAAAGAAGAACTTCGAGGTTTACGGGCCGGTGCTGGTGCGGCACACCGGGGCATGTGCCATCTGGGTGATGTTTCCTATGTTCATCAGGGAGATGGACGGCGCCGAGGGCGCGCTCTTCTTCTGGGTCGGCGTGATGTACGCGATAAATTCGTTCAGCCAGTTCATTTTTATGCGATACCTTAGATATAAAAGCTCAGTCCTCATCCCCTGGGGAATGGTCGCCAGCGCCGCGACCTTCCTGCTTTTCATTGTCTGCCACGACATCTGGACACTCATGGCCACGCAGGTCGTGCTGGCGCTGTCCTGGGCGCTGATATACGTCGGCTCGGTGAATTTCGTCATGGCACACAACGAGGAGCACGCAACTGCCACAGGCTTCCTGAACTCGGTGTTCCAGATATCCTCGATCCTGGGGGCTCTCGCGGGGGGCTTCATCATCGACGCGACAGGCGATTTGCTGGCCCCGATGTGGCTGGCCTCGGGGATGGCGGTTGCCGGTCTACTTCTCTATTATCCGCTGAGAAAACATAGGCTGGCAAAAAATGGGACAACTGCTGCGAGTTGAACCGACATCCAACAAAGGGTCTAGGGTCTTTGCTCACAATATGCTGTAAAGGGTCTAGGGTCTTTGGTTGTAAAATGAGATAAAGGGGCTAGGGATTGCTGGCTGTTCATTACAGCCAGCACAAAACAAATGTTAACAACCCTAGACCCTAGCCCCCAGACCCAGATATATAAAATCATTATTTGAACATCATTCTGCTGACAACGTGCATCCAGGCAATACTATCTCGGTAACAATGTAATGAACCCGACAATCTAACGTTCGCTGGCCTTCGACTTCCTCAGCCTTTCCTTGGCGATCTGCCTTTTCCCCACGACCTTGCAGAACAGGTACCCGAAGAACGAGAACAGCAGGCGCAGGAGCTTCCAGATGTTCTCTTCCTTGGAGACTTTCACCATCTCCAGCGGGCTGTAGGATGTCCAGAGGTTCCCATGCCGCAGCGTGAGTTCCTTCCTGCCGAAGCCGTACCAGAAGCTCTGCTTGAAGAATCCTGAGAACGAGGACCGGGCGTTGTGATAGACTATCGCGGTGGGCCAGTAGACGAGCCTGTACCCCGCCTCGACAGCGCGATAATTGAGGTCCACCTCTTCCGCCTCCTTGAACCAGGGGTCGAAACCGTCAATCGCCTCGAACGCCTTCTTCCTGTAGGCCAGATTGACGCTCGGATAGGTTATGTCCACGCCGTTGAACAGCATGCCAACCCTTTTCAATGATATGAAACCGGCATACCCCAGGCGCACCTCCCGGCCCGCAACGACGTCCGCATTCTCCATCGCCTTGAGCAGTTCGTCCACCCACAGGGCATGGGCGATGGCATCGGCGTCGATGAACGCGACAATGTCCCCGGCGGATTTCTCAACGCCGTAATTCCTGCCCTCCCCCCGGGTCCCCGGCTGGACCAGGAGCCTGACGAAAGGCCATTTGGCGGAATATTCCCTGACAATCTCCTGGGTGCCGTCGGTGCTGTTGGCATCGACCACGAGCACCTCGTCCGGCTTCCGGGACTGGTGTACCAGGCTGTCCAGGCAGTCGCGCATGAAAACGCCCGCATTCCTCGTGATGACGACGACGCTCAGCTTCATCGTGGCTATTTATATTCTGCATCTTTATAAAACTTTCGGAATTATTATAATAAGCGGGACATAATATTTACTATGGCAATGCACGCAGCCGTCAGCCAACCCAGATGCAGCCAAGGATTGCGGCAATCGACAGCGCGTTCAGGTGGGAATCGCCCAGATGGCGCGGCCCGATAGCCAGCCTGCCCCACCCCGACCAGAATCTGTCGGAGGAGGAATCGGTCTCTCTGACCCAGGAGAGGGGGTTCAGGTTCCTCGGAAATGTGAACACGGTCTGCCCCGTGGCGAACTCTGCCAGCACATGCGCGAGGGCGCCGATTCCAAGGGCAGACATGAATAGGAATATCGGGCCGGATTCAGCCATTTGCATCAAAACCAGGATGTACCCAGCCATGCCGGCCAGGTATAGGCTCAGCAGGGCGATGCCAAGTGAGTGCCCGACGGGTGTGCCTTCGGATACCCTGGAATCCGCCAGGTCGATGTTGAAGGCTATAGCCACCGCCGCGGCGAGAAAGATGTTCCATGATACCGGCTCGGCTCCCATTGCAAGGTTGAGCATTGCTGTGAATGCGGCAGCCAGAAGCGCGGGGGTCAGCTGGTTGGACATAGGCCTGCCCACAGCACACCGATATTTAACAGGGCTGTGCAGATGTAGCCTTGGCAAACAATATTAATAATCCCGATTTCTTTCATGGCACATGAAGATGCAGTCGGCGGCATTGCTCGCCCGCATCGGTGAGAAGCACTGCATTGCCGCATTGGCCTTGACTTTCACGATACTGGCCATCCTCGTCGCCGCAGCCCCGTACGACCCTTCGACAGACCTGGCAGACGCCACGACCAACGATATCTGGATAGAGCACTATTCTCATGGAATATACCACATCCCTTTCAGTGAATGGACATACGGCCAGACACAGAGCGTCGTGGTGGAATACCGAGGCGAGTACGTCGTCGTCAACGAGAAAGGCCCGGGCCATGTCATGGCCATGATCCCCTTCCGGTCGGTTGGGGCGGAGTTCCTTTTCGCGCCGACAATGGCCGCGCTGGCGGTTGCGGGGACCTACATGCTCGGCAGGCGGCTGTTCGGCTGGCCGGCGGGATTCATCGCATCCCTCCTGGTCATGTTCAACCTGTCGGTAGTAGTGATGTGGCACCGGTATTATTGGACCGATGCTTCTACCATGCATTTCCTGGTTTTCTCGGTTTGGCTTTTCGTCGAGGGCATTTACCGGTTCAACGGAAGATCGCTTGACCCGAATCAGGCCGGTCCTGTTTCCCCGAGGGAGAAACTGCTCGGCCTTGGCCTTGGAGCCCTGGCCGGAATATTCTTCGGGATATCGGTCTCGACCAGGTACCCCACAGGATTGCTGGTGGCCATATTTCCGTTGTTCCTCTTCGGGTTCTATCTCAAGAGAATGTCGCCGGACATCCGTGGGAAGAGGATTGCAGGTGCAATTAGGAAAGGACTGCCGGCAATCGTCCAACTCGGAGCCTTCGCGCTCGGCCTGGCCCTGGTCCTTGTCCCGCTGATGCAGTACAACGCAACATACTTCGGAGGGCCTTTCAACTCGGGCTATGACGCGACCCTGCTTTTCAAGTTCGACCCTGCCGCCGGCCTGGAGTCCAGAAACACCAGCACGGTCTGGACCGGGGACATCGGCTCGTATGTCTCGACAGCCTTCGGAAACCTGGTCCTGCTCGCCCCCATGTTCCTTGCCAGGATGCCGGCGCTCGTTTTTCTGCCTGTCGGGCTTTATTGCCTGAGGAGAAAAAAGCCAGAGCTGGCCATGTTGTCCGCCTGGATTGGCATCAACTTCTACACGTACCTGTCGCTGGAGTGGGTGGACATGTATGCCCACCCCCATCTCATGCCCTGGGAGCCGAGGTACTGGATGCCCTCCCTCCCTGCAATAGCGATAATCGCCGGCCTGGCGATTCACAGGCTTTCCAAATGGCTTGTGACAAGGTGGTCCCGAAGAATAAATTGGCCAGATGCGGGCCTCCGGGCAGGAAGGGTCCTCGCTGCCGGAGCCATCGCAGGTGCGCTGGTGCTGCTAAGCGCAGTGCCTTCGCTCCAGTACATCGCGGAACCACCTGCCGCAGGCCACCAGCCGCAGCAGGCCCTGGTCGTGACCACCGACCAGCTCCTTAAACATCCCGAGGAATTCCTCGGGAGGCAGGTGATACTCGCCAATGCCACCGTTACCGCCGTCATCTTGGACGGGGTCATAATCCAGAGCGCGGGTTCGGAAGCGCGCTTACCTGTGAGGTTCGTTGAATGGCCTCCCGGGAGCCAGCCCCAATTCGCTGTCGGAGACAATGTGGCTGTCAGGGGGGTCTTCGTTCGCGAGCCGGCACCTCCGGGGATGCCGCCCAGATACCACATCGGCGTCAAATATGGCACTCAGGACTTCGCAAGGCTTATTACCCCTTAAGGGATATCAAGAGCTGATGCCAGTCAACTACTGCCCGTACTGCGGAAGGTTCATGATGATGAAAGAATTTGACCATGCCTGCGACCAAGTTAATGTGGCCAATGACAGGAAGGAATGGTGCAGTAGATGCGGGGGAAGCATGGACCCGATGACCAGCGATGCGGAGCAGGGATTATGTTATATCTGCATGAGCAAAATCGATGCATTTTCGAAGGAGTTCGATTAGTCCAGTTATGTTGAATGCAACTATCACCAATTTGGAACAACGCATTCGACGATGGTGCGGGGACATATTCTGACTAAATCCAGCGCCATATGGCTCGCAACATTTCCAGGCAATCGATGAATACGATAACAAATTAATTTCATTAATAGTATTCGTCATGAATCGACAAACTCCATGCATTAGTGATTCACAGCGTTGCCGGTAATCGACAATCTGGAAACAATGAGATTACCGGAGTGGTGCTCCAGGTGCGGAGGAAGCATGGACCCGATGACATGTGATAATGTGGCAGGATTATGCCATGTATGCAGAAATCGAATTGACCCTTTTTCAAAAAGAATTCGACTAATTACACATCAAATGTTGAATGCAATTGCTTACATATGTTTTGGAGCATTCGACGATGGTGCGAGAATAATTTCAATGTAATTTTTGCTTCAATATGTTTGTTAAAGAAGCAGTATTTGTAGAAATAGAAAAGTAGTAGATGAGGAAATAAAATTAGTTCAATTTCTTAAGATTCTCTTCAATTTTCATGATTTCTTTTGCAGAGCCCATCTTTTTATAGAGTTCAAGTGCTTTTTCCAAACTACTCTTATATTCTGTCGTTTTACCTATGTGATTATATGAATCTGCTAACCCTGCATAAGATTCAGCAACATCAAAAACAACCCCTGCAGTTTCAAAATAATGAATTGCCTTGTTGAAATGAATTACTGCCTCTTCATAGTTACCTTTCAGGTTATGAATTTTTCCAAAAGAGTTGTAAGAACCTGCAACACCTCTTGTATCCCCGGATTCTTCGCACAATTTTATCCCGTATTTTACAGCATTAAAAGCGGATTCAAAATCCCCTTTATGCGCGAGTGCCACACCCATGTTAAAATTGGCCCAGCCCATAAGTGATTTGTTATCAATCTTTTGAGCAATTTCAACACATTTATTAAAATGCGATATTGCATTATCCCAGTCCTTAAGCCTTACAGAAAGATCACCGGCATTGTTGTATACTCTGGCCAATTCCTGTAAATTATCCAACATTTCCAGAGATCGAATTGCTTTTCTATAATGGATATTGGCCTTTGAATAGTCTGTAATTTCATTGTAAGCATTTCCCAATTCAATGTCTATTTGGGCAATAATAAACCGATCGTTTGTTTTCATTACCTCGGCCAGGGCCGACTCGTACGATTTAATAGCACCTTTAAGGTCCCCTGTGGACCATAAGATATAACCGATTCCCCGCAATGAATCTGCAATTCCTCTGGAATCTCCGAGTTTTCTTGATAACTCTAACCCCTTTTCAAAATATTTTTTTGCTTTTATACTTTCAGATTTTTCTGCTCTGATGTTATATATATGCCCAATATTGCGGAAATTTTCAGCAAGTATGGATAAATTATTCTCTTTTTCTGCGATTTCCATTGAAATTTCAGCATACTTGAGAGAGATGCCAACATTCCCCATGGTGTAATGTAAATACCCAAGTTTATTAACAATCCTCAATTTTTCTTTTTGCGAGTCTGTCTGAGAGAATACCTTGTCGAGATACTCCAGGGATTTCTCGTACAATTTTGCAGCATCGCCAAGGCCATGGGAACTTTCGGATTTTTCTGCGGCCTTTATTGTGTACTCGAATGCCTTTGCCAGATCCCTGGTCTGCTGATAATGTTTCGCCAGGTCGAATACCACATCGTCAATTTTGTTTTTATTGATTTCCTCTATGCCCACTGCTACCTTCTTGTGCATCACTTTCTTGATGCTCTGGCTAAGGTTCTCGTATACTACTTCTTGAATTGTAGAGTGATCAAAAACATAGGCCTCTCCGTCACGGGTCTCCTGTATTAGTTTGAAATTTATCAGATCGTCCAACATGACCAGTAGCTCGTCATCGTTGACCTCCAGTACAGATAATATTGTGTCAAAATCGAATTGTAGGCCAAGCACCGAAGCGTACTCCAGCAACTTCTTGTGTTCCTTCTCCAGCCGGTCCACCCGGCGTAAAATCACATCCTGAACCGTTGTAGGAAGTTTTGTCTTGGAAAATTCCTCAGAACGCCACCCATCATCCTTCCGATATATGATGCCGTCTTCGACCAGGGATGCCAGTATTTCCTCAGTGAAAAATGGATTCCCCCCGGATTCAGCATAAATCATATCCAGTATCTTCCTTGAAAAATTATTGCTGGGGAACATGGAATCTATCATTTTTTGCACGGAGTCCTTGCCTAAGCGGCTCAATGATATTTTGGAGTACAGTCTGTCAGTGCCCATCTTCCTTATCGTTCTTGTTAGGGGATGGACACCCATGTCATCCGGGCCCGCATCCAGATCCTCCGGTCGGAATGTCCCGACCGCAAAGATGCGTTGCCCAACTATCTTCTTGGCAAGGTGATGCATGAGAACTAAAGAAGATTCGTCCATCCATTGAATATCGTCCAGGAAAAGGACGAGAGGTTTCTTGCTTGAAACCTGTATCATGCTCCCTACTATAGCATCGAAGACTTTCTCTTGGGCATCTTTCGGGTCTATCTTGTACTTCTTTTCCTCACCGAGTTTTACCTCAAAGAGGGTTTCTAGAGCTCTGTCAAGATTGCCTAGAAGTCCATTTCTGGTTGATCGTTCGCCATCCCAATTCTTCAGTTGCTCTGCAAATTTATTTTCTATCTCACCCACAATATCGCACATCTTCGCATGAATCGGATCTGAACAATCCCCAGATATCACGATGGCAAGGTAGAAACCATCTCCATGCTCTATCACAATGTTTTGCTCTCCATAACGTATCTGATTCAGCTTCGCATTGCTCCTGGTTCTGAAAGAATCCTGAATGAAAATCTGTACTGCGGTGAACATTCCGGTAAGGATATCTGAATCCATGTCTGGCCTTAACCTCCTTGTGCAATGCGAGATTAAGGTTCCGCTTTCCTGGGCTAGAAATATTTCTTCAATCAGGGTGGATTTTCCTGCAAGGCCGAGTACTTCCTTGCTCTCTATCTTCTCGAGTGCCTGAACGAATGGCAGGTAAGGAGTAGCCCCTTCCAGACATCGGCCAAATAAAAGTTCCATATCCTGAATCTTCGCTAATGTGCCTAATACTTCATTGACAAGCCTGGTCTTCCCGATTCCGGCCTCTCCTTCTACAAATACGAAGTTTCCGCCACCCTCAAGCGCCCGTTCAATATGCTTAGTCAACCGTGATATTTCGTCATCCCTTCCCACAAAATCTGATTTGTATGGTGATTCTTTTGCTAATTTTGCTTCCTTTTTTGGAACCTCTCCCATTTCTAATCCCCATTGTTTCTCTAGGTCAGTAACTTGTGCCAACCGGTCTTTTGCACCTAATTTGGTCCAAATCTCTTTGGCTAGCAATAAATTAGCTATGGCTTTCTTGTCATCACCTTTTTCTTTGAGCATTTTAGAATATTCAAAATAATCTCCTGATAAGTAATATGGTTGGTTGATATCTGTGGTGATCTTAATTGCTTTAGTAAAATATTCTTCTGATTGAGGCCATTCTTTCTTGATTCGGTACATTATGCCATAGGCTCTAAAAATTGCCGCAATTTCATAATTATTAGATAAACGATGGGCTACTTTTAGCCCCTTTTCTAGATAACCTGATGCGGTCTCAAATTCATTCATATGTACTTTACACAATCCCAGCCCTTCGTAACCATAAGGGAGCCATGAGAGGTATCCACTCTTTTCTGCAATCTCTATGCACTTTTCAAAGTGAGGAATGGCCTTTTCAAATTCTCCTGCTTCTTGATAACTGCATCCAAGATTGTTCTGGACTCTAACGGCTCCATAGATATCATTTATTCTAAGGAATATTTGTAATCCCTCGTTGTAAAAAGTGATACTCTCATTTCTCATGCCTTTTGAACCATATGCGTTACCTATTGTAATATAACAATTCGCTATAAGACCCAAATCTTCGATTCCTTCCGCGAGTTTGATTGATTCATTTAAACATGAGATTGCATCATCGTATTTTCCGTTCATCCAGTTAATTCTTCCAATGAAGTCTTTTCCATGTGCCATCACTTCTACTTTCTTTATGCTGCCTGCGAGTTGAATTGCATCATTAAAATCATTGTTACTCTTCTCCCATTCCTGTTTTTCATAACTCAAAATTCCTCTCTGCAGAAGAGCCTCTGAAAGTAATTGATTATCTTCAAGTTCACGCGCAAGGTTGATTGCTGCGTCATAACTTTCATTGGCCAGATCTATTTCTCCGACGGTGGCTAGCATATCAGCCAGGCCAAGCTGAATCTCGCCGGCGGTCTTCATCTTCCCCTTCTCTTTGTCAAAATGGTCAATAACATCCAATACCTTTTTCGAGTAATCTATAGCCTCGTCTATGGCAAAAGCCCGTTTTGACTGCTCTACGCAACTGAGCAGGTTGAGCAGTGCTCTATCCCAATCCTTGGCCAATAGAAAAAACAGGGCCAATTCATAACGGGCATCTTCAGTTTCGCCCAATAATTTTTCAAGGTTTTCTGCAATTTTCAGGCTCAGTCTAGGAACTTCATCTTCCGGGATGCTGTTTCTTATGACCTCCTTGACCTTAGGATTCTTGAAGGTATAATGCTCCTCTTCATCGCCAATTCCGATTAAGATGTCCTTTTTAGTAAGCTCATCCAAAGATAGCGATAGTGCCTCTTCATCCATACCGGTGGTCTGCTCAAGAAGTCTATAATTGAATTTCCCCCTGAATAACGATGAAAGCTCGATAACGCGAACAGAATCTTCACACAGCCTTGCCTTCCTCTTAAGCACAGACTCCACCATAGTTCTGGGTAGAGCGAGTTTAGACATGTCTAAAACAATTGAAGACATGTTTTCAAGGGTAATAATGGATTTCTCTTCCATTATGTTCTGAAGGATCTCCAACACGAAAAGGGGATTGCCCTGTGTCTCTTTGTATATGGCACTCGCCAAGGATGAAGCAAAGTCCTTCTTTCCCAGGGCGTCTTGCACTAATTGGACGGTCTCTTCTTCAGTAAGCCCCTTGAGTGATATCGTGGCTTTTATCTCTGCACTAATAGCACTCCTAACCAGTTCCTTTGTTTCGATTTCGGTGAGTTCCTCCAGGTCTAGCCGTTCATAAAGTTTTTCCCTGTTCATCAATCTGATTGTCTGGATTGCATGTTCGGGAAGTTCTTCTGGTCTGTAGGTAACTACCAACAGGAGTTTCTGTTCATTGATATTTCTTGCGACATAATGCAAAAGCTGGAGTGATGTCCTATCGATGTTCTGGATGCCGTCAAAAACGACTATCGCAGGTTTGATGCTCGTAATTCGACAAATTAATCTATACAACGTTTCAAAAAGCCGGTCCCTTTCCATCTGAAGATCGTGGACAATGCACTGCTGTGTCTCCCCCCTGGAAATTTTCGAAAGGGCAGGTATCATATCGTATAGAACTTCTGGTGCCTCGGCAAGGATGTCACCAATGTTGATTTTCGGATCTTCAAATTCATGTACCAATTTCGCGATAGATGCTGAAAATACGGAGTGTGGTTCACTTGCATCTTCCTGGGTCAGTTCGATATAAGCAACAGATGCTCGCTCTCTTGAACGCGCGCAGAGCTCCTCAAGCAAGCGGGATTTTCCAACCCCGGCCTCTCCTTCTATTAGAACAAGCTTACCATTTTCTTCAACTGCTGAATCCAAATATTTGTGCAGTAAGTTTAGTTCCCTGTCTCTTCCAACAAACTTGATTAAATGTTTGTTCAGTACATCTTCCACCGATAAACCTCTCAATCATGCAATTCGAATTTCTTATAAAAGGCTTGCGTTTAACATTTATCAATATGAAGAATAAGGCTGCGCCCCAACTCGGTAAGGTCATATATTATCCACTGGCCCTGCTTCTTCCCGGCAATGAGTTTGGCGTCCTTCAGCACAGTAAGGTGGTAGGACAGTTTTGAATCCGATATCCCCAGTATCTCCCTGATCAGGCAGGCGCAGAGCGGCTGCTCTTTGAGAGCCAGGAGTATCTTCAGCCTCATCGGGTCCCCGAGGGCCTGAAAAAGTCTTGCCCTCTGTTTGAGTGTTTTAGTTCCGGGCAATCGCGCTACTATGGCACCCATGCCGCCTTTCTCCTCGCATTGCTTTCTTATCGGTTCGGGAATCTCGGCCATCATTTCACCATTTCAACTTTATTTGAAACAAAGTTTATATATCTGCAGGTATTTCAAGTTTTGTTGAAACAATTGGGTGATGGCAGACATGGCTAATATACTTTACGACCTTCTCATTGCAGGCGGTTCCGCGCTTGTCAACTATCTTTCTGCCCACGTCCTCCTCTGCCTGGTGCCCGCATTCTTCATTGCAGGTGCACTCTCCGCACTTCTGAAGAAGGAGGCGATAACCAAGTATCTGGGACCGGATACTCCCAAATACATTTCGTATCCGTTGGCTGCGATTGCCGGTACTCTAATCGCGGTATGCTCGTGCACAATTCTGCCACTGTTCGCCGGAATCTGGAAGAAGGGGGCAGGACTTGGGCCGGCAATCACTTTCCTCATCACAGGGCCGGCGGTCAACATACTGGCCATAACCTACACCGGGCAGCTGGTCGGGTGGGATATTGCCGGGGCGAGGGCGACTCTGGCCATCAGCTTCGGCATTGTCATCGGGCTGATAATGAGCATGATATTCGAGAGGAAGAAGAAAGCGGAAGAGGAAAAAGCAGTCCCCGGAGTCGTTGGGTGTGCTGTCCCGGACGTCAGCAAGGCAGAGGACCAGAAAGATGTGAAAGTTGACAGGGAATTCATCTGGCTGTTCATTCTTCTATTCATGGGACTCATATCCGGAACATTGCCGATACCCCTTCTCTGGCGCCTTCCGTTCGTGGCGCTGTTCGCTGTTGCTGCAGCGGCCTGGGCTCTTAAAAAATACACGCGGGAAGACAACAAGCAATGGATGAGGGAAACCTGGTACTTCACCAAACTCATACTCCCGCTTCTGCTCATCGGCGTTTTCGTGACCGGAATACTGGCCGTTCTGATACCCGGAGAGCTGGTGGCCGAGTATGTCGGAGATAATTCGGTACGCTCCAACTCCATCACTACGGCATTCGGGATACTCATGTACTTCCCCACGCTGGTGGAAGTGCCTGTCGCCCGCATGTTCCTTGACCTAGGCATGGCCAAGGGACCATTGCTGGCGTACCTGCTCTCGGGACCCACCATGTCTCTCCAGAGCATATTCGTCGTGCAGAAGATGATGGGCAAAAAGAAGACGCTGACATATGTTATGCTGATGGCGGTATTCTGCGTGCTAGGCGGATTGATATTCGGGTGGGTGTTCGGATGAGCGTGAGAAAGGCAATCGCAACATACAAGGGCATCCCTCGGGACGAGATAGACTGGTTTCCAACGGTTGACCTAGCCAAATGTTCCCGGTGTAAAATATGTACGGATAATTGCCCGCACAACACATACGATTGGAAAGATAAACCGATCGTGGCCAGACCGTACAATTGCGTTGTGGGATGCATGGGCTGTGCTAACAACTGCCCCGAAGATGCAATAACCTTCCCGACGCTGGTCTGGCTTAGAGATGAATTGGTAAGGCTAAGGAAGAAATACCCCGAGGTGAGGTTGTGATAAAATGAGCGAAAACAGTGCCGGAAAATTGAGCTGGATAGATAAACTGTTGGCACTATGGGTTGCCCTCTGCATCGCAATCGGTCTGCTGCTTGGCAAATATTTTCCGGAATTCAGCGAACATCTGGAGATAGGCATACCCATCGGCCTTTTCCTGATGATATACCCCGCAATGACGAAGATAGAGTTGGGAGAGCTGAAAGCAGCCCTTAAAAGCAAGAAGCAGGTAGGAATAATAGTATTCTTCAACTACGCCGTGAACCCGTTCCTCCTGTTCGCTCTTGGCTACATTTTCTTCGAAGTGATATTCCTTGACCTCGGACTGATAACCGCCGAGGCTGCACGGTATCTCTGGACAGGGCTCATCCTGCTTGGAGTGGCGCCGTGCATCGCAATGGTTCTGGTCTGGACCGACCTCGCGAAGGGGAACGGCCCCATGGGGATAGTGCTGATGGCCTGGAACTCCATAATTCAAGTGATTACGACACCATTCTACATCGCGTTGCTTGTTGGAGCATACATCGCAATAGATATATTTCTAATCGGCCAGAGCGTGCTTCTGTACCTGGGGCTGCCCCTGCTGTTGGGCGTTCTGACGCGCAATTATGTCATCAATAACAAAGGAGAGACCTGGCTTAAGGAAAAATTGCTGCCATACTTCGGCGCCATGCAGCTCCTTGCCCTGCTTTTCACGATGATAATCATGTTCTCGCTGAAGGGCGGCGTCATCCTGGACAATCCGCATCTGATATGGCAGATGGCCATTCCTGTGATTATCTTTTTCTTTCTGCTTTACTTCCTGGTGTTCTACACATGCAGAAAGCTGGGCTACAATTACGAGGACAGCAGCACGATGGGGTTCCATGCCACGGGAAGGAACTTCGAGCTGGCCATTGCCATCGCGCTGACGGCTTTCGCCACCATGCCGATGGTCGCGGTTTCCACGGTGGTGGGGCCGCTGATTGAAATACCGGTCATGCTCACAATTGTTTGGCTGTCACTCAGAATGAGAAGGAAGATACATAAGAAGGAGCGTAAATTGCGAAGGGAGAAAGTAAATCAGGTGAATGCATGAAAATAGAAATACTTGGCGCAGGATGCGCAAAATGCAAGTCGCTGGAAGCCAGCGTGAAACAGGCTGTGAAAGAACTTGGGATACAGGCGGAAATCGTCAAGGTCGAGGACATAATGCAGATTGTCAATTACGGCGTCATGGGCACGCCCGCCCTCGTCGTTGACGGAAAGGTAAAGTCCGCCGGAAAGGTGCTGGACAAGGAAGCCATTAAAAAAATGCTGGTTTGATGAAATATGAAAAAAACAGTACTGTTCCTCTGCACGCACAATTCCGCCAGGTCCCAGATGGCCGAGGGTCTTCTCAGATTCTATCATGGCGATGAATTTGACGCGGAAAGCGCGGGTGTGGTTTCAACCCAGGTCAAAGAACATGCAGTCAAAGCAATGAATGAACTTGGAATTGACATGTCTGGCCATCGTTCAAAATCAATCGAGGAATTCAGGGGCAGGATGTTTGATTACGTGGTAACGGTATGCGACTCTGCAAAGGAAGCTTGTCCATTCTTTCCCGGCCGGAAGACACTGCACCAGGCATTCGGGGATCCATCGGATGTTCAGGGCAGCGATAAGGATAAGATGGACGCATTCAGAAAAAGCAGAGACGAGATAATGAACTGGCTGGAAAACGAGTTCATGGTAATGATGAAAAATTAATAGGATTGGTGACAGAGAATGGCAAGAGCTAACCTGAAAAGAAAAAGAGAGGAAAAAGAATTGAAAGATAAAGGCTACGTCGAGTGCTATCATTGCGATGAACTTGTCAAACCCAGCGCGCTGAAGTGTCCCCACTGCGGCAAATGGTATTCTTCCGGAAAGCAGGCGCTTGCCGTTTCACTGGTTCTTATCATCGCATTGAGCCTTGTGAGCGTTTACTATTTTTACCAAGATAGCCAAGGCGCCTATGACCCATCGAGCGCGGCTCCCACGGTGCTGTCAGCCAATCCGACCGGGCTGACTGTGTCCACGGATTCCAGCATTGCAGTGACATTCAGCAAGGACATGGACAAGGCAAGCGTTCAAGCAGCTTTTTCCATTTCACCCAGCATACCCGGATCATTCTCTTGGAGCGGTAGAACAATGACATTCGCCCCTACGAACCCCCTGGCTGATGGGTCTGTTTACACAGCTACAGTTGGAAGTTCAGCTGTCGATGCAACCGGGAAAACATTGGATTGCGGGGTTTACACCTGGCGATTCACCACAACAGCGGGAGGTGCCACCATCCCCACAATTCGCACTATTGGCACTGGTGATAACAATTTCTGGTCCATATCGACGAGTCATCCATCCTGGGCTTTGTCGGAGGTGCAGTCAAGACCGGTCCTGATTCTCACCCACACAACAGGCTGCGCCCCATGTGTCACAATGGGAGAAATATGCGAAGATGTCTCATCGGCTTACTCAAGCCAAATAAAGTACTATGACCTGACCTCAGGGGTCAATGAACCCCAGGCGACAGATTGTTTCGCTGCCTACGACCCTGTGCCTCCGAACTACGTACCCCTCACGACAATTCTGACCAAGGGACCGAACAACCAGATATTATGGCACAGCTGGGAGGGCGTAATCGATGAGGCTACGCTATCCAGCTGGATAGATGATGCAATAACATATCATAACAATAATTGACCGGTGACCTGATGGGCGAAATCAAAATGGGCTGGAAGGATTACCTGTTCATGATCGCGGTAGTTTCAACCATACTGGCAGTCATATTCATCATAGGCCAGCTTAGAAAAAACGACGGCATGCCCCAGGGAATCGGCACTGGCGAAAATGATTTTTGGACAACTGCCACGGAACACCCATCATGGGCGATTGAGGCGGTCCAAGCTCAACCGGTTCTGATTTTCACGCACAGCACAGACTGCTCTCCGTGCATCACCCAGACAGAAATATGTGAAAACGTATATGATTCGTATTCATCGGAAATCAAATATTATGACTTCGTTTCCGGTGAGGACGCAGAAGCGTCAGCGTGCTTCAGGGCTTACGATCCGAATGGCACTCCGCATTACATACCCTTGACAATCGTGCTAACGAGGGGTCCTGACAATACAATCATATGGCATAGCTGGGAGGGCGTTGTTGAAGAGGATATCCTAACAAGCTGGATAGAGGAAGCAATTGCATATCACAAAGGGAGCGGATGAGGACATGACCAACAAAATACAAAAAATAATGCTGGCAACAATCATTATGACCATATTGATTGCGACTTTACTTGGAGGCTTTGCGAGCGCAGAAATCGTCCCGGCGCCGGACTTCACGGCAGCGGACCAGATGAACAGGACATTCTCTCTCTCGGATTATGCCGGTACAGTGACGATTATCCACGTGACCCAATTGGAAATTCCGCTCTGTATCGAGTGCGAGATACACATGAAGGAACAGCTCAAAGAGCTTGTAACTCTATCCGAGGAGAACAATCCTGAAGTGAACATCATCACGCTGAACATCAGAAAGAACCAGTACTCGACAGACGGTTGGGAATTGGCCAGAGATTGGTACGGTATCAACATCACCTGGAATTGGGTCGAGGAGAAAGACCCGTATGCCATTGCAGGGCTCTATCAGGAATACTGGGATGTCGACGGGAACTTCGCCAATCCCACGCTGATAATGATAGATACTGAGCAGAACGTGGTTGGGGTCTACCACATCTACACCATGAACAAGGGCGAAGTTGACGGCGTCCAGAGCGCCGATTCCCTGCGCCAGGATGTCGATGAGATAATGGCGGGGGAATGGATAGTGTTCCGGGGCGAGACCGGAACCACCACATACATCGGCGTTTTCATCCTGGGCATACTTTCCTCATTCTCGCCATGCTCGCTTTTCATGCTGTTCGCCCTGGTGTCCTTCATAATCTCATCGGGAAAAGAGAATATTCCTGAGGAAAACAATATCCGCAAACCGGACTGGAGAGCCGGTACGTGGATAGGAATAATGTTCTCTCTGGGAATGATTATCACATTTGCCATTTTCGGAGCAATGGCTTCGTACATTGGAGTTTTCATCGAATCCTCGACGACATTTTCTCTGCTGGTCGGCATCGCCCTGGCCCTGATGGGCGTGAACATAATCTGGCCTCTGGGGGATGCGTTCAACCGCCTCAGGAAAAAGGAAGTGGACGCATGCGGAGAAGATGACAGCGCGAAGCGCCTGATGACGCGCCTGAAGGGCAGGAGGCCCGGCCTCATCGGCCTCATACTGGGAATTCTGTTCACGGTCGGCTGGACACCCTGCGCGCTGGCCATGGTGCTGCCGGTCCTGGTGATGATAATCAGCGGCAAGGTGACGCTCATTGCTGGCATAGCCCTGATGTGCGTTTTCGCCCTGGGCAGGGCCGTGGTTGTGACCTCATTCTGCGCGGCCATCGGCGGCATGAAGGGGCAGATTTACACGAAATTCATCAAGGCCGGAAAATGGATACAGCCTATTTTCGGCGTCGCGATGATGGCGCTGGGCGTCATTTACGCGCTGAGGTACTGGGGATTTAATCTGTGGTGATTCCGCAAACCTTTTTATCCGGCATTTGGGATTCAGCCCCATGAAGCAGTGGCTCTATAGAATTCAGCCCAGCAGGAAAGACATGCTGGCCGAAGGCCCCACACCGGAGGAGCAGCGCATAGTCGGTGAGCATTTTGCCTATCTCAAGGAAATGACTGAGAAGGGCGTGGTGATGCTGGCCGGAAGGACGCTGAATACTGACACCAGCAGTTTCGGCATTGTGATTTTCAAGGCCGAGGACGAGATGGAGGCCGCGAGGATTTTCGCCGATGACCCGGCGGTGAAGGCAGGGGTGTTCAGGGGAGAATTGTTCCCCTTCAGCGTGGCGCTGGTGGATGAAATCAAATAAACATGCAAACTAATCAACGTTGAATGCAACTATACACATATGCTACCAGAGCATTCGACTATGGTGCGGTGACAATTGCATGCTAAATCCAGCACCATCTGGCTTGCATCATTCTGGTAACAAAAGGTGAATTCGATAACAAAATTTTTTCATTAACAGAATTCGCCATAGATCGACAATCTCCAAACATTAGTGATCTTCAGCGTTCCCGGTAATCGACAATCTGAATACATTTTGATTACCGGTTTACAGCGTAGCACTGGTGGGAGAATCCGTCTTGAAACAGAATCAATGAAAGTTATATTCTTTAATAACTTGCATAGATTTATATATTCACAAGTGCTGTCATCAAGCATGCCCAGAACAGTTTATTCGAAGCAAATCGCCGCAGTCCTGAAGATGCCTGTATTCGGCGTGAAGGATTTGACCGGACGGGGGGTTCCCCCGGCCTATGCCAGACAACGTCTTCACCTGATGTCCGTTTCGGAGAGAATCGCCCGCATCGAGCGCGGGAAATACACTGCGAGCGGGGACGCTGTCCTGGTCGCGTCTCATGTTACCCAGCCATGCTATCTTTCCCTGTGGTCTGCCCTGAGCTTTCGCGGCCTAACCGACCAGATACCGTTCTCCGTGCAGGTCGTCACATCGCGGAAAAGGTTCGCACGCAGACTCTCCTTCGTCGGTTCCGAGATACGGTTCTATTACGTCAGGCCAGGGATGATGTTCGGATACGAACAGGTTCCGTACGGCGAAGGGCACCGGATACCCATGGCGAAGGCGGAGAAGACGATAATCGACGCCATCTATCTGAACGGCGTACCGTCTGAGGATCTCGACAAGGCAGTGAACTCCGCGGACGAAGCTCTGCTGACGGAATATTCGAAACTGACTGGGAACCGACGGGTGATTGCCGCTGTGAAGGAGCTGTTGAAATGCTGACGACCGGCGAGTTGAAAGGCTATGCCCATATGCGAAGGCTCAGGATAGTGGACCACATCTGGAAGGATTACATCCAGGACTTGGCACTGCACATACTCTTCAGAAGAACGCCCGGGCTGGTCTTCAGGGGCGGCACCTGCATCTGGAAGGTCTACAGGGGAGATAGGTTCTCAGAGGACCTGGACCTGTGCGCAGGCTTGATGCCGGCGAACATCGGCGAGCATGTGGCGCGCGAACTGGGATTCCTCGGATTCGAGTGCGGTGTTGAAAGGACAAAGCGCACGGTAAATATGGAGTTCACCAAGCTGTCCGTGACCTCGCCGACCCATCCCAGACCGGTTCCGCTCCTCGTTGAGATGCTGGAGTCCGCGGATTGCGCTGTCAAGTCGCACATCGTGACTATGTATTCACCATACCCGGATGTGCCGCCGGTGGAGATGCGCGTGCCAGAAGCGGGGGACATCGCCTCGGACAAGGTCTCCGCGATATTTGGCAGGGACAAGCCTCGCGATGTGCACGATTTATACATCCTGCTTAAACAGGGGGCGAAGCTGGACATGGCGGATGTGAGGCGCAAGGTTCCTGAGTTCACCTTCCCGGGCTTCAAGAAAAAAATGGAGGAGAAGCGCAAGAACTGGAAGGCGCTGGAGCCGCTTTTAGTTGCGAGGCTGCCCGCGCTGGGGGAGGAGATACAGTACATAATCGGGTGCATTGCAGAATGATGCCTTGCCCAGTCGAAATGAATCCGGCCGTGAAGGGCGGGGTGTTCGTGGGGCAAGTGTACCCCTACAGCGTGGCGCTGGTCGGGACGTTTTGATGTAGCTAGAGCGACATGCACAATCTGACACTAGCGAGATCATTTACACTGAAATGTCAATATCTTCTGTATCTCCGGATTGCCAGGCAGACCATCGCCAGGAGCATTGCAAGAGCGAACAGGGTTAACCCGCCGGAAGTTGTCCGAGCCATTGGTATGTCGAAACAGTCGGAAGATGAAAGGTCATCGATATTAATTGGGATTAACAGGCCAGATGATTCAGATTCATGAATAGATGCAGCCCCTGTGCCCCTATTTTCAGAAGAACCGCCCTCTGCATTTATCGTATCATCCGAGGGCGGCATGCAATAGGACACGGCCCACATCGCATCCGCCGGCACATAGACCCAGTATCCTTCCCCGGGCTGCATTATGTACGAATTGTCCAGTGCCATTATGTAGGGGGAAACCGGGCAATAGCCTTCAGCAGACAGATACCCGGTCCCGAAAAGTGCGCTGGACAGAGCCGTGGTGGTGTTAAGGGTCGGGTAGCCCACAAGGTTCCAGCCGGCTCTCAGCAGTATCCCGGTGTTGGTCGGGGTCTCGCCGTACACAGTCAGAGTTGTGTTGACGTTCGCGTATATCCAGAATCCCATGGTGTGGTCTATGTTCCAGAGGTCGTTGGCAGAACTTCCGGGGCGGTAGGTCTTCCAGTGGTCCGCGGCGTCGGTTGTGTCATAATATTTGACAACGCTCCATTGGCCTGCGATGGACGAAAGAACGCTGAGTATCGAGGTATTGGTCTGGACCAGGGGGATGGAAACGAGGTTCCAACCGGCGTGGAGCGGGATGTTGAAGGAGTTTCCGGCGCCGACAGTGAACTGCCAGGTGAAGTCCAGCAGGTTCCCACAAAGGTCATATGCCACAATCCTGCAAGTGACTGTATCGCCCGGGGAGAACCCGAATTCGTGCCAGTACGAAATATTGTACCCGCCGGGTATCGGGGTAATGGCGCAATCCACCCTGAAGCCCTGCACATACAGCCTGACGGAGCTTGCGTCAATGCCGGCCGCATCGGTCACATGGACAGAAATCATCGGTGTTAGGTCTGAAGTATAGCCATCTGTTCCCGGGAACTCATTGGAATGCTCAGGCGGCGACGTGTCGCCTGTGTAGAATATCCACCAGAAGTCCCCTGCCAGATTATTGCCCGCCAGGTCCAAGGCCATCCAGTTGATGCCACAACCGTAGTAAGTATTGAACATCAACGGCATGTCCGGTATGAATATCATTGTAGTGCCATTCCATGCGAAGCTGCCAGGCGTCGGCGGGAATATGCTGAATGCGCTCTCGGCCGACAACTGGTCCATGGGTTCGCTGAACTCCACCTCGATTGTCGAGGTGAGGCTGACGCCTTCCGAGCCATCCGGCGGGGAGACAGAAACAACGAACGGATTGCTCAGGTCCACCGTGAATGTCCAGGTCCAATCCAGGAGGTTGCCGTCAACATCCCGTGCAACGATCCTGCAGGTCACGACCTGGCCATCCGAAAACATCCCCTCGTGGTCGTAGGAAACCCGGTAGCCGCCCGGTATCGGGGTCTTGTCCGAGAACACGTTGAAGCCGTTGATGTAGAGCTTGACGGTGCTCATGTCCACCTGGACATTGTCAGTAATTTCTACCGATACCGTCGGGCTCGGGTCGTTGATGCGCGAGCCGTGGGCCGGGTATTCGTTGGAGGCCACAGGCGGAACGAGGTCGACTGAAGATTCGACGCGGACGTCGTCGATGTACCAGCCACGGAAATTATTTACCGCGCCATCCACCGTGTCGAACCTGAAGCCCAGGCGGATAAAGTTGCCGCAATAGGGTGTGAGGTCTATCACCCTCCCCTGCCATGTGCTCATGGCGCTCTCGTTCAGCTGGATGATGTTTTGCCATCCGAAACCAATATCTATCTGCACCCAGCGCTGGTCCCATGCCATAAAGCCCTCTGTTTGATACCATTCCCAGAAGGTCAACTCGGCATCGGAGACTCCGGTGAGGTCAATCCAGGGGGTCGCGAGCCTGCCGGAGTTTGTAGTCCCGGTATCGTAATCTCCCGTAGAATCCTGCCCGTACCACCAGCTGTGCGTCGGGCTGTAGGAGTTCGGGTAGGGGCTCACGCCATCCGTGACCATGTGCCACAATCCCTCGGTCTCCCATCCCGGCGCGCCCGATTCCATGTCGTCGAACCAGGGTACCGATGCTATATAAAGCACCTCGCTGCGCACCTGCGCCATGTCCCAGACCGACCAATCATTCCATGAAACGGCATAGATGTCCGCGATATCGAAGTCACCGGGCATTGCTCCGCCCGGTATGCTGACAACGGCGTAGAAGTCCATGCCGGTGCCGACCGGGACCGGGCCTACCGACCAGATGTGGTTCCACCAGATGTCGTAGAACTCTACTGGCCAGGTGCTGTTGTAGTACAGGTCGTATATGTCTACGTTTGCGCCTGTGTTTGTCAGGGTGAGCAGGTAACCGACATATGTACCCGGGTCGCCATAGCCGGACTGGAACTCCGGTGCCAACTCGCACTTGTACGGCGGCGGGCTGCCCATGTAAACGTCGTCCAGATACCAGCCCCACAGCCACCGGCAGCTCTCCGTGGCAAAGTGGAATCTTATCTGAACTACCTGGCTTGCATATGCTGAGATGTCGAACTCGTAAAATTCCCAGCCATCGCTATCGCCGGTGAAGCCGCCAGTATTGTAACCGCCGAACCTCCCCCAGTCCGGATAGCCGTCCAGGGGATTTATCTGCGTCCATCCGGTCCCATTATTAATCTCCACGAACCCACCGTCCGGGCCGCCGTTGCACCATCCGGCCCACATGTTGTACCAGGTCTGGAAATTCAATATTTGAGGACCTGTTCCGAGCTCAACCCATGGAGTCATGAGCGTGATGTCCGCGTTGAATGGATAGTACCAGTCCCACAAGTTCGTGCCCGTGCAATTGGAGCCGCTGTAAGCTGTGCCCGGGCCGGCACCCATGGGGTTGCCCATCTCCCAGTTCGTCGGCGAGCTGCCCTGCTGGAACACCTCGGTGGTCCAGAGGCCCCAGCCGGACTCGAAGCCGTCTAGCCAGTCCGTGACGTAAGGCACCTGGGTCTGCACCTGCGCCATGTTCCAGACTGCCCCGTCATTCCAGGAGAAGGCGTAGATGTCGGCAATCTCAAAGTCGCCAGGCATCGCCCCCACGGGTACGTGTACCACCGCATAGAAATCCATGCTGGTACCGGCGGGAACAGGGCCCAGGGACCATATCGAATTCCAGGCCGTGTCGTAGAAATCAATGGGCCAGAAGCTGCTGTAATTGAGGTAATACGAGTCTACGTTTGCGCCTGTGTTTGTCACGGTAAGCAGGTAATCGACATATGTGCCCGGGTCGCCATAGCCGGACTGGAACTCCGGTGCCAACTCGCACCTGTACGGCGGCGGGCTGCCCATGTACACGTCGTCAATGTACCAGCCCCACAGCCCGCTATTACCCGAGGCGAAGTGGAACCTCACCTGGACCACTTGCCCGGCCCATGGGCTCAGGTCGAACTCGTCGTACAACCAGCCGCCGCTGCCTCCCGAATAGCCATCGGTAAAATAGCCGCCCATGTAGCCATTGTCAGGATATCCGCCAGTTGGATATATCTGTTGCCAGCCCCAGCCAGCATTGACCTCTACGAATCCGCCGTCATAGGCCCAGCCCCATTCGTTCGTCTGATACCAATGTTGGAAGGATAGAATTTGCGGGCCTCCTCCGAGTTGCACGTACGGGCTCACCAGCGTGATGTCTGCATTTGGATAATACATATCCCACAGGTTCGTGCCAGCGCAATTGGAGCCGCTGTATGCACTGCCCGGGCCAGCGCCCATGGGGTCGCCGATCTCCCAGTTCGTTGCGGGCGAACTCTGCATGATGACCTCCGTGGTCCACGCGCCCCAGCCGGACTCGAAGCCGTCGAACCAGTCCGTGACGTAAGGCACCCGGGTCCGCACCTGCGCCATGTCCCATACCGCCCAGTCATTCCAGGAGAAGGCGTAGATGTCGGCAACCTCAAAGTCGCCGGGCATCGCCCCCACAGGTACGTGTACCACTGCATAGAAATCCATGCTGGTGCCGGTAGGAACCGGGCCGATTGACGATATCGGGTTCCAGGCCGTGTCGTAGAAATCAATGGGCCAGAAGCTGCTGTAATTGAGGTTATACGAGTCATTGTTTGCGCCCCAATTACGTATTGTAAGCAAATGAGGAGCAAAATTACCGGGATGCCCATATCCGCTTTGAAGTTCAGGTGTTAGTGCGCATGCATAAGAGGGGAGGAGATTGATGTAAGAATCATATATCTCCTGGGAGCCCAAAGACCGATTGTAAAACATCACTTCGTCAATCATACCGTGGAAGGGATACAACCCCCCCCCTCCAAAGCGACCTATTCTTACGGGATCGTTGTTGAAGGAAAGGGTCTTCCCGTAATAAGTGGAATTCTTCAACTCACCGTTGACATAAATGCGCAGTGTTCCCCCGTCATAAGTCCCCGTTAGATAGACCCATCCATTGAGAGGATAATCACTTGCGTCTGCAGTTACCCCCACGCCATATATCGGGTCGCTATTGTCAAATTTCACACCCATGACAAATTTCGGAATGGTATCTCCTGCGCCATAATACAGTTCAATGTTACCTGGACTCGTATCGCTCAATCCCTTCTGGAATATGAATTGGCTTCTGGTCCAATCGTTCCAAACCCTCGATTTCTGGTTTATCCATGCGGATACCGTGAACTGGTTTGTAGCGTATACCGAATTAAGAGAATCACTGCTCGGTACATTGACGCAATCATCCACCCCGTCGAAATCCAACGCACCACCGGATATTCCTGTGGTCCAGGTCGGCCCGTTTGTCAAGGAACCATGATTGTCAAAGCCCGAGCTATCATAGGCAAATCCGCCGCTGCCTTCATCGAAATGCCATATTGCGATGGCATCTGTGTTCCAGGGCTCCCCGGACCACGGAACCATCAACGGGTAGTTGTCCTGGCCCCCGTCGAAGTAGTATGGGGTATCGCCGATGCCGTCGGAGCCAGGCTCTGTTTGGTTCGGGCCGGAGAAGTTGTCGGTCCCGTTGTAATCCGACCAGTAGTTGCCACCAGAGGGGTAGCCGTTGTGCCAGGTGTTGGAACATTCATCATAAACTTGTAGAATATTATCAATATAATTATTCTGGTAGAATAAATTATTGTTGGATGACCAAGCGATGTACGTTCCATAATTGTGGTTATTTGAAATTGTGTTGTTAATTATTAAATTATTTTCTGAACCCCCATATAAATAAATAGCATTGTCATTAGCATAAAATAGGTTATAAATTATATTATTTACATCCGACCCGTATAAAAAAATCCCATTGGCATTAAATTCATTTATATTATTGGTGAGAACATTATTGGTAGATTGATATAAATAAATGCCACATCCATTGTTTGAAAGAACGTTAGTGATTACAGTAATTCCCGATGAGTAGCCAAGGGTAATACCATTATTCGAATGGCTTATGTTTTGATCCATAACATACATATCAATGCAATTTGCCAAAATAACCTGCCCTGCACCAGGTGGTACCAAACCGTTAGTTTGATTTTTTAAGTATTGTACTGGTTTTCCATTAACAAGGTTTGTTGTATCAATTTCATGAGAATTCCAATACTGGATGCCCCATCCATCAATTACTATCCCGTTATCAATCATTTCATTAGCCAATAACTTAAGATTGTATGATGAGTATATGCGAATTCCTTCAGCATTATCCAAAATTGTGTTGTTATATATATTTATGTTATTACTCCATTGCATTGTAATTCCACGCGAATTGTTAACTAAAATATTAAAATAGATATTGTTATCACTACATCCCTGCATAAATATTCCACCTATGGTCCAACCAATTCCATTGTTTATAACGAGGTTTTCAGTAATGGAAATATGGTTTGATGTAAAAAGAACGATACCGCCATCTATAAAATTTGATTCAACAAAATTATTAGCGATAATTATACTTTTTGACGATTCCCCCCAGATGCCGGCAGAATTATGCATGAAAGTATTGTTATTAATAATAATGCTTGAACTTGATACAAAAAGAATGCCAAAATGTTCGTTGTTTGTTACAGTATTATTAATTATTAATCCAGTAGTAAACTACCAGCCCCTAAAGGA
>DAJR01000020.1 GCA_002496385.1 Methanomassiliicoccales archaeon UBA147
TGTCCGACCACATTTCCACCAATGCAGGGCGGTTCCATCTCTTGACCAGGCCGACGATGAAGTCCTTGTTCTCGTCGTAGAAGTCTTTCGTTATCCTTATTGCGAATTCCAGGTCTCCAGGAATCTCGTAGCCGATCTCTGTGAGCACATGCCTCGACAGCTCGAACCTGTCCTCTATCTCGGCCTTGGCCATGGGAAGGTCCGCGCTGAAGGAGTGGCAGTCCGGCATCGTGAAGGCGCGCAGCCTCCGCAGCCCTGCAAGCTCGCCCCTCTGCTCGACACGGAACGAGTACCTGGTCAGCTCGTAGAGACGGACAGGGAGATCCTTGTAGGATATCGTGGCATCATGCAACATCAGGAACTGGCCGAAGCAGGCTGCGAATCGGAGGAATACCTTCTTGTCCGGTGTCTGTATGGTATACTGGCGGGCCGGGAACCGGTTCATGTAGCTCTTCAGGCTCGGATGCTCGAAATCGTACATGATGGGGGATTCAATTTCCATCCCGCCGGTTTTCTTGACCTGTTCGGTGACATAGCGCTCCAGCAGGGTCTTCACAAGCTTGCCCTTGGGGTAATATCGCATGTTACCGGGGTCCGACC
This sequence comes from Methanomassiliicoccales archaeon UBA147, assembly GCA_002496385.1. GTDB lineage: Archaea > Thermoplasmatota > Thermoplasmata > SG8-5 > SG8-5 > UBA147. Next base: position 601 of record DAJR01000020.1, read on the forward strand.
CCGGCTCGTAATCCACCAGCTCCATACGCCTCATCAGTTCTATATGCGGCGGTTCTTCCTTGCTGATACGGCTCTTGGCCATCTCGTACTGGCAGAATTTGTTCAGATTGACGTTCTCCCCGAATTCATAGCCCTTGACTCTGTTGTCTTCCAGGCTCAGCGGGTGCTCGTTCCCGTCTGTGTCGAGGACGAACCATGATGACTTCATCTTCTCCTCGGATTTGACCGCTTCGGACACATCATCCTTGGATTCTTTCTGACTGGGGTCCCCCGCCACAATCTCCCTTGACAGTTCGCTCAGGGGGTGACCTTTGCAGGAAATGTTGAATGATTTGTACCATCCGAAGGGAGAGGCATGAACCTCGTACCCCATCCCGCTGAGCATTGACTCGGAAGTGTGAAGAATCTGCAGGCTGGTGCTCTGCTTGGCAAGGCTGGAACTCAGGTGTGCATATGGGTATAGAACCACACGGCGGACTTCCACCTTTTTGGCAATCTCATCAACGTTGGCGACGAGCGCTTTGGCCGACTCGGCCTCTTTTTCTTCGTCTCGCTTCTCGAAGCTGATGAAGACGACGAGAACCTCTTCCACGCGGTTCTTCATCTTCTCGGGCGCGATCTCTTCGGCGAGTTTGGTCTTCTTCCTAGCCTCGTACTCGATGAAATCCGAATGTATGAACAGTGCTTTCATTTCAACCTGTATCCCCATATTTGCAGGACATATATGAAATTACGCCGGCCTGCAAACACCGTGCATGATGAATGCCCGCATCGGGGGTGCGCTGCGAGGAAAATGTTTTATCGGAAGGGAACTATGGGCCGACGATGTTGGACCCCCTGGAACTCTGCCAGGCCATTCTTCATCTGGGACCGGAGGAAGAGGTGGATCTTCATGCAGAGAAGGAAATGAAGAGGCATTATCTTGAATATAGGGCTTCACAGAAGAAGCACCTTGCGGCGCTTGCCTACATGGTGAACGGAAAGGAGTATGGGTCCCTGCTCGATGCCCTGCTCCGGGAAGCATCTCTCGAGAACCTGGGAATCAGGTTCCTGAAGCCCGACCTCAAGGAGAACTGGGACTTCAACACCCCCACCAAGACCCTGGTGCTCATGGGGAACGGGACAGGCGTCCTCGAACGATTTTCCTACGATTCCTTCAGGCTGGACAAGTGGGACAGGCAACAGCAGATACAGAGAGACAATGTAATGATAAGGGGCTTCATTTCCAAATTCTATTACCCGCAGTCAATCATCACCGAATCGGAGGACCCTCTGGCCGGCCCGAAGAGGATGTATGTTCCGAAGCTGATGATGCTGGAGGATATGTGGAAGCGCATCCGCAGCACCGGGATGGTCCCTTTCGAGATAAGGGTGTGCGCATACACCAAGACTGCTCGACACATTTACGACCTGGACCTTGTGAACAATGCGATGATCAAGGACTTCAGGGGGGGCCAGGCGCCGCTGCGCAACAAGGCTGAGAGGGGCATAATCGACTACCTGAATTTCGACACAGTCCTGGCTTCGACCGACATGAAGGATGTCGTGAAGAGGGCGTTCATCAACCTTTTCGAATCAGAGTTCACTACGGCCCCTGACCTCGCGCACTCGATGCATATCACACCCCAGATGGCAGGCAATGCGCTGACCGCGATAGTGACACGGGGGCTTGCTGTCAAAGAGGGTACCGCGCCGCGTGAGATCTACACAATTAATTCCGAGTCCCTGGCCAATCGGGCCAAGAAGTTGGAGTCTGCATGAATTGCCGGTTCCCCGGAGTCAGTATTTAGGGGCAATCGGCCTTATGATTCGTCGTCGCAATTGTCCTTTTTCTCGGCCTGCTCCTTCTTCCGGTCCTCTTCCTCGAGTGCCTTGGCCCGGTCCCTGCCGGTCGGGCGGTACAGGCCCGGTTTGAATATCAGCTCCGTGATCACGAGAACCACCGCGAGGAAAATTATTGCCACGACCAGGTTCCAGGGGAATTCGTCTGGTTCTTCCTCACCTATGATCCCGATGGTGGCAGGACCTGACTCGGGAAACTGCGCAGACGCGCCGGTTTCGTCCTTGGCCGTTATCCGGCATTCGAGCTCGCCTTCCCATGGCTGGGCCGGGATGACGTAGGTCCAGGTGCCGGAAGTAGAGTTCCCTGCGGTCAGCGTCATGAACTCGTACCCCATCTGGCCGGTTCCGGGGTTGTAATAGTTGAGAAGGACCTCATACACCGGAACCTCGGAACTGAGGTTTATCCACACGAGGATCGGTTGGCCAGCCTCTGCTTCGACCGGCATCGCAATCTCAGTCGCGATTGGCACGGCCCAGACCGCCGGTTCGCACAATGAGACAGCCAGAAGAATGCCCAGGAAAAAATGCAAACTACTTCTTCTTTTCCTTGACCTTGATGAAATCACCCAGGGTCAGCCCCCGTGAACTGTCCGCGACCTTGACCTCGCCGGAATCCTCAATGACTTCCCTAAGGGAGATATTGAGGGCTTTTTCAAGCTTGAGCACGAGTTTGTCCGGCGGCCTCATCTCCCCGCCCTCAATCTTGATTATCACGCTCTTCTTCTCGTTTATCAGTTTCGCGAGGTCATCATGGCTCATGCCCAGCTTCTGCCGGCCCTGCCGAACCCGTGGGCCGGAGTCAAGTGCCAGCTCTGATTCCCCGGTGGATTCATAAATGTCTTTCTCCTTTCTCCGTTTCTCCCTGTTGTCCAGGCGGTCTGCCACTCCCGGGAGCAATACTGCGCCGTCCTTGGTCCTCACTGCCGGGCTGCTCGCGAATCTCTCGCACTTCCCGCATACCTGCACAGCAGCGCCTTCCACCATGACAAGCTTGGTCCTCGGGACCTCGGCCCCGCACATCTCGCATATCATTTTCCCTACCTCTTCTCAATTAATATAGGATAAACCATAAATATACGAGGCATTATATAGTTAGCGATGGGATGCCAGCCTGCATTCCGGTATGAAGAGGCATTATTTGGCGGACGAAGAAAAATACACTGAAGATGAAGAAGTCGTGGAATTCTCGCACGAACTGAAACAGCGCATAGCCTCTTTGGAGACCATGAACGAGCGCCTACTGGACGATGCAAGGCAGAGCGAGGGGGAGAAACGCTACATCAAGAGCGAGATGGTGCGCCTGCAGAAGGAGATTCAGAGGCTGAGGTTCGAGCTTGACAGGATGAAGACCCCACCGATGATCATCGGCTCGATAAAGGATGTGCTGACAGACGGCAGGGTTGTCGTAAAGAGCAGCACCGGTCCGGATTTCATTGTCACAACAGCGGAGTACATTTCTCCGGAGAACATCATAATCGGCGCGAGAGTTGCACTGAACAAACAGAGCCTCGCGGTAGTCGGAGTATTGCCCCCATCGCTCGACCCGGTCGTGCTGGGCGGGGAGGTCATCGAGAGGCCCGAAGTCAGCTACGAGGACATCGGCGGCCTTGAGGACCAGATGCGTGAGATCCGGGAAGCGGTGGAGGACCCGTTGCTGAAACCCGAGCTCTACAAGAAAGTGGGCATAGACCCGCCGAAAGGCGTTCTGCTGGTCGGCCCGCCGGGCACCGGAAAAACCATGCTTGCGAAAGCGGTCGCCCATCAAACCAATGCAACGTTCATCCGCTTCGTCGGCTCCGAGCTTGTCCAGAAATACATAGGCGAAGGTGCTAGGCTTGTCAGGGAACTGTTCGACATGGCCAGGGAGAAAGCCCCGACAATAGTCTTCATCGACGAGCTGGACTCGGTCGGCGCCAAGCGGCTGGAAGTCGCCACCAGCGGGGACAGGGAAGTACAGAGGACACTCATGCAGCTGCTGGCGGAACTCGACGGTTTCGACGCGATGGAGAACGTTAAAATAATCGGCGCCACCAACCGCCCCGACATACTGGACGATGCTCTGCTCAGGCCGGGCAGGTTCGACCGTATCATCACGATACCGGTACCGAATTACATTGCCAGGGTGCAGATATTCAAGATACATTCCCGCAAGATGAGCGTGGCGAAGGACGTGAACTTCGAGGAGTTGGCCCAGCGCACGGACGGCGTGAGCGGCGCCGACATCAAGGCCATGTGCACCGAAGCGGGTATGTTCGCCATAAGGGAAGAGCGCACCAAGATCAAGATGCTGGATTTCACCAAGGCCATCGACAAGGTGATGGTGGTGGACGCGGACGTCACTGCGCAGAGCGGGCAGATGTTCGCCTGAAATTTCGGATTTCATATTCCGTTCGAAATTTCAGAAAACGGTGATTCTGATTGGTATTGATGGGGTCATCATGGCGAATGCTGTTGTTGAAAACATTTAGTTATCGCATTCACCGATTGCGGGCAAAATGTTGCGAGTTAAATGGCATGGATTTAGGTTAATGATTGTTGGCCATGCCATCATCGAATGCGTTGTTTGCATATGGTTGGAGTTGCATTCAATATGGGAACTCAATCGCCCTTGGCTTCACCACAGCACCGGCCAACCCCATCATGCCTCGGTCGCCCATCGCCATTTTGCACTCAAGGCCGGGGTTGTGACCCGGTTGGGCGAACCGGGTTGGTGACGCCATGATTCCGTTTCTTATCCTCTCAGAAGCCCCGCCTGTGAGGGCGGGGTAAGCATCGATACTTCGATGCGGCACAACCTAGGCCTGGCCTAGGTAGGGAGGAGTTTAAACCGGCACACATCCCGGTCTTAGGATCATGGCACCAAGTCAGCGGCCATAGATTTTCGAGCAGGTGAACCCGAGTTTTCTTATTTACTGAATATTTTTCTTTTGGAGGGTGAGCCGGCGCAGAAAATCTTAAAAGAAAAATACTCGCGGGGAGGAGTTGGGCAATTTGAAATCTGATGTCCAAAAATTCCGACATTTGTATATCTGGCCATACTTATTTTTACATTATGGCAGAGAAAAACAAATAAATACAACCTAGATATAGGGGCAGCACTACATATCGAATATATGGAGGAATGAAGTATGGCAGATAAAATACACATGAACGTAGTCTTCATCGGCCATGTGGACCACGGAAAGTCAACCCTAGTAGGCAGAATGCTGCTGGACACAGGCAATATCGACCAGCACGTCGTAGACGAGCTGAAGAAAAAGGCAGCCGATATGGGGAAGGCTACATTCGAGTTCGCTTTCGTCATGGACCGACTGAAGGAAGAAAGGGAAAGGGGAGTGACCATCGATGTCGCTCACAAGCGTTTCGATACTGACAAGTATTATTTCACTATCATCGACGCCCCCGGACACAGAGATTTCATCAAGAACATGATCACAGGAACAAGCCAGGCTGACGCCGCGGTTCTCGTGGTCGCCGCACAGCACGGAGTCATGGCGCAGACAAAGGAGCACGTGTTCCTCGCCAGGACGCTCGGAGTCACCCAGATGATAGTGGCTATCAACCAGATGGATGCCACGAAACCCGCTTACGACGAGGCAACCTACAAGAAGATCAAGGACGACGTGACCAAACTCATGAAGTCCGTGGGATACCGTGACGAGATGATGAAGTTCCTGCCCATCAGCGGTTTCAAGGGAGACAACGCCGCGAAGCCATCGACCAACATGCCGTGGTGGAAGGGCAACACCCTCCTCCAGGAACTGAACAACCTGGTCCCGCCGAAGAAATCTACCGACCTGCCGCTGCGCTGGCCCATCCAGGATGTCTACACAATCACCGGTGCCGGAACAGTGCCTGTCGGCCGTATCGAAACAGGCGTCCTGAAGCCGGAAATGAAGATAAAATTCATGCCGGCGAACGTCATCGGGGATGTCAAGAGCATAGAGATGCACCACACGCAACTGCTCAAGGCAGAGCCCGGGGACAATGTCGGAGCCAACATCAGGGGAATTTCGAAGAACGATGTCAGGCGCGGAGACGTCGCAGGGCCAGTGGACAACCCGCCGACCGTCGCAAAAACGTTCGATGCCCAGATAATGGTCCTGAACCACCCGAGCGTTCTGACCGTCGGATACACACCTGTGTTCCACCTGCACACAGCCCAGGTCGCATGCACGTTCATCGAGCTCAAGAAGAAGCTCGACCCCAAGACCGGCGGCACACTTGAGGAGAACCCGCAGTTCCTGAAGACAGGGGACGCGGCAATCGTCAAGATACAGCCCACCAAACCCTTGGTCATCGAGACGGCAAAGGACTTCCCCCAGCTGGGAAGGTTCGCCATCCGCGACATGGGTCAGACAGTGGCGGCGGGCGTATGCATCGCCGTGGAAAAGAAGGAGATGTAAAGCATCTCCTTCACCTTTTCTATTTTTGAAGGGGGGTAACTACTATGGTGGAACAAAAAGCCCGGATATCGCTCAGCGGAACCGACCCGAAGAAGGTCGACGGCGTCTGCCAGCAGATAAAGGATATTTCCAAAAGAACTGGCGTTGCCATGAGCGGGCCGATACCGCTTCCCACCAAGAGATTGGTTGTCCCCTGCAGGAAATCCCCCGATGGCGAGGGTTCGGAGACCTGGGAGCGCTGGGAGATGCGAATCCACAAGAGACTTATTGAACTGGATGCCGACGAACGCGCCCTCCGTTCGCTGATGAGGATCAACGTCCCTGACGGGGTCAACATCGAGATAATCCTCAGAAATTGATTGGAAAATTCTTATCCAGCTCGCGGATGACGGAAATGGCAGATGCCTCAGATTTCCCGTCCCCTTTGGCCTTGTAAGCTTTGGCTTTTCCAGCCCAAGCCCACACATAGTTTGGGTCGATGCCGATGGCGGTATCAAAGCATTCCAAGGCATCGTCCGGCCTCCCTGCTCCGAGGAGGGCCATTCCCTTCCCGTACCACGATGACAGCGACCTAGCATCCGCCCTGAGGGATTCGGTGAGGGATTCCGCCGCATCGGCGAATTTTGAGAAACGGAGCTGTACCTCGCCGCGGCGCCTGAGCACCTCTGCCGAGGGGTCTGCAACATCCAGGCTTTTCAGGGCGTTCGCGATATCGCCCTGCCGCGCATATATCTCGGCCTGCAGCGAGAGGACTTCGAAGCGGGCGGATTCCTTGCTTGCCTTCCGAAGGCATTCCAGGGCCTCGGCCATCAAACCCCGTTGGAATTTCAGGCGTGCCTCGAGGTAATGCATCTCCCAATTGTCTATGTCTGCGATCTCCCCCAACCATTGGCCGAGCTCGTCGAATCGCTCCATCTTCAGCAGCAATCTCGCCTTCAATATCTTCTGTTCGGCTGTGTGCTCCCTGGAAATTATGCCTATGCAGCAGACCCCCAGTTCGTCATAGCGTTTCAACGTGTCAAGGAGGTTGGTGGCCAGCCCGAGCGAGTCCCTTTGCGCGGGGTTACGGGAGAGTGTGTCATTGACCGCTTCGAGAGCGCGGTCATAGCAGTAGCCGGATTCCTCATATTTGCCCAGCTTCCCGAACACCTCGCCGCGAAGCTCCCAGGCTTCATCGAAGCCGGGGTTCAGCAGAAGCGAGTTGTTTATCGCATCGAGGGCCTCGTCCATGCGGCCCAGCCAGTAAAGTACCTTGCCTTTGGCGAGCCAGGAATGGTCGTAATTCGGGTTGAGGTCGAGCGATTGCTCGATGTATTCCAGGCCGTTCTCGGTATCCCCAAGTTTTGCCATGCCGTAGCCTTTGGCATACAGTGCATAGTCGAAATCAGGCTTCAGTTCCAGGGATTTCTCATGATAGGGCTGGGCTTCCCTGTGCATCCCCATCTTGTCGTATGCATTCCCTATGTTGTTCCAGGCTATCTCGTAATCCGGGCAGACCTGAATGGCTGTTTCGAAGAACGGGATGGATATCTTCCATTTGTCGAGATTGTAGTAAGCATTCCCTATGTTGTTCAGAAGTACCTCGTCATTCGGGTTCAGCTTCAGGGCGAGCTCATAGCTGGCTATGGCCTCTTCCAGGCGGCCCATGTTGTGGTGGGTGTAGCCACGGTTGTACAGTGCCTGCCTGTTGTTGGGCTCTATCTCTATGGAACGGTCATAGCAGCGTATCGCCTCGTTCTGCATTCCGAGCATGAACATTGCCAGGCCTTTGTTGTTCCATGCCTCGGCGTTCAGCGGGTTGAGGGCAATCACCCTTTCGAACTGCTCTATCGCATCCTCGAAGGCCTCTTTTGAATAATGGAGATTGCCTATGGCGTTTATGGCGGCTTCGTTCTCCGGCTGATCTTCGAGAATTATCTCCAACTGCTCAAGGGCGGCATCGGTCTGGCCGTGAGAATGGAGGAGCACTGCATACTGCATTCGCACAGCGGGCTCGTCCGGGTATGCATCCAGCAGTTCAAGGTAATATTTCAAGGCGTCCTTCCACCGCCCGAGCGTCGTGAGGGCGACTGCGCGTTCATAATGGATGTCGAGATTGCCGGGGTCGTTCTTGAGAAGCGTGTCGTATGCCGCCAGGGCTTCGTTCGCCTTCCCCAGGTACGTGTATGTATTGGCCAGATTGTAAAGGGGCGTCATATACTCCGGTTCGGAATCCATAGCCCGTTTGTACATCTCGAGCGCTTCCTTGTGTTTGCCGCAGGCGTCCAGGCAGACGCCGTAGTCGTTCAATATCACTGGGTCGCCGGGATTCCGACTGAGCGCATCCTCGAAGTATTTGCATGCCTCCTCATATCGATTGCAGCTGGCCAGATAGTTGGCCTTGAGGTGCGATTCCTCACGGGGAGTTTCGTCATGGAAATCTTCGGGGTCCATCAATGCCAAATAGCGCTATCTATTAAAAATACTATTCGCCGCCGTTCTCCGTCCTGCCTGAGAAAATCCCGTCCTGGTTGAAATGATAATACCCTCCGAGAAGGTCTATCAGCTCGATCAGGTTGTTCTCAAGGATGGACCTGGTCTTGACATTCCTGGTGACGGTGCCGCTCAGTCCGTCAATAGAATCTTCATACGGGGCGGGTTCGCCCATCAGGGAATAAATAATTGTGTGTGCGAGGTTGACGTTCTCGGCCGAGTTGTAGCCGCCCTCCAGCACGACGCAAAGCTTACCTCCGTTCATCTTCTTGAGGCGTTTCACGAACTCGTAGTATCCTGTTGATGTGAGCTGGAGGTTCGATTGGTTGTCCGTGTAATGGGCATCGAAGCCCACCAGGCACATGACATAGTCGGGCATGTAGTCGGTTATCACGGGCCTTACTATGTTCTCGAGTATCATCAGGTATTCATCGTTGCCGCTGCCCTCGGGCACTTCCACGTTTATGTTGTAGCCCCTGCCCTTTCCCTTGCCGATCTGGTGTATGAAGCCGTCGTGCGGGTAGAAATCATGGGGGTCCCGGTGGACCGAGAGGTTGATGACGGTCGGGTCCTCGTAGAAAATGCGCATCGTCCCGTTCCCGGCATGGGCGTCGATGTCAACTATCAATATCTTTTGGGCGAGGCCTTTGGCCTGGAGGTACCGCGAGGCCACAGCCGCATTGTTGAAAATGCAGTACCCGCCGAACTTGTCCATGCTCGCATGATGGCCCGGCGGTCTGACTATCGCGAAGGCGGTGGCGAGTTCTCCGCATGCCACCTGCCTGTTTGCCTCCATGACCGCGCCGGCCGAGGTGACTGCGGCTTTGTAGGTGTTCGGTGCGAGGTATGTGCTGTCCCCGAGGAAGCCCCCGCCCTTCTGGCAATAATTCCTGATGAAATTGATGTAACCGATGTCATGCGCCCTGAGGAGGTCTTCTTCGGCGGCCGGCGGGAATTCCGTGAACAGCTTGCAGTCCGGCCTGTCGAAGAGCTTCAGCCGTCCTTGCAGAAAATTCATGATCTTGACCAACCTGGTCGGATTCTCCGGACTGGACATGTCAGATCTGTGGACAATATGATTCGAATTGTAGAATATGCCGCATTTTCCGCTCATTCAGATTACTCCATCTTTTTCAGCATCTTCTCGAGGGAATGGGATCGTATCGCATTGGTCACATCCCCCCTGGTCTTCTCGAGTATCCCGCGCGCGACATCCTGTTTGTGCCTCACGGCGACCATGCTGCTGGGATAATTGAAATTCATCAGGAAATCATACAGCATCTCCATGTGCTCGAGATGTTTGGCCGCGCCGCCCACCGAGCCCTTCCGGATATTGTCCAGGGCGAGGCGCCTTATCTCGCCTATCACATCCCCAACGCCGAGAATGTAAGCCTCCGGAGTCACGCCGAGCGCTTTGTGGGATGGAAGGGGCGCCTCTCTTGTGTAGGCGAAGAGAACCCTGACTTCCACGAATTCCTGCATGGCGCTTTCAACTATCCCGGAGTGAAGAATATCGGGAAAATCCCTGGTGATGCCCACGAGTTTCTGCAACTCGTCGGTTGCGGAGGCGATGTCCGGCTCGGGGTCGTTCCCCAGATGCATGGACCGCACCGCCATCCCGCAAAGTCGGACTATGTTTCTGGAGGATTTTATTGCCACTTCCCTCACTTCCTCCTTCTCGTTGAGCTGGGACTCTATGTCCGAGGCGATATCGTTCAGTCCGTTCACGGCTACTGGATGGCAATCTGGATTTAATATCTTTTGCATCAGCCGGGGGCAGCCACCTCGACAGACATCTGCCAACAGCCGCCGTTGGCGTAATATGAAATTGTGCCGGTGACCCGGATCGGATCCCATTCATTGTAGAGCTGGGCCAGGTCGCGGCCGTAGCAGAAGCAAGTGAGTGAGTAGCTCTGGTTGTCATACTGTTCGACAACCTGGAATGCAGTCCCGACCAGGGCGTCGGAGGAATAGATGACCTCCAAATCCACAATTTTTCCGGACGAAGTGACGTTGAGCCCATCGAACATCCGGATGGACTGCATCAGGATGTCAAGGCGGTATTCGGTCCCGCTGGCCGAGGCCAGGACAGTTATGCCGCCAGCTTCGCTGACCATGATCTCGACCGATTCCTGATACAACCTCACCTCCCCCTGGATGCTTATTTCCATGCCCGGGACGAGGGGCTGGCCTGTTCCGCCCGAGCCAGGAGAATAGAATACAGGGATGCTCGAAGAGGTTGTGAAATCACAGACCGTCAGGGAGATATAATCCACAGAGACGCTTCTGGCGCTGGTGATGGTCCCCTGGGTGCGGATGATTGTCCCTACATGTTTCTCCCCGATCTCGCCGATTCCCAGGGACAATGGCTCAAGAGTCGAGGAGTAAACGAACAGACCGAGAACGCCGGCGATGGCCAGTGCGGTTACGGTTATCAACAATGCCCTGTTGTCCATCAATTGCCTGACACCCCCCGCCTTCAGCCCTTAACGGCATCGGCATTAATAGTTAATGTCGATCGGTTGAATCAATTGCTGCCCATGAGCTCCATGAGCTTCTCTTCCAGGGCTTTAGCCGGAATGTCCGGGAGCGTGATTATGCTGGTCTTGCCCACCATCCCCTTGCCGGACATGCTCAATCCTATGAGCCCCAGGTTCCCGAGGGACTGCAGGTACTCCCAGAACTGCGTGTGGCCCCTTGGCTTCTGGTTGAATTCCTCGCATACGATAGTATAGGCTTTTTCGGCCTCCCCCGTTGTTGCGAAAGACCTCTTTCCCATCATGCGCGCAATGCCCAGGAGAGCCAGACGATTCTGTTCCCCGAGCGATGCAAGCTTGCTCTCTGTCACCACGGAGTAAGTCATTGCCTTGGCTGCCCTCACATGCTCGGGGCCGATGCAGTCAGAGCCGTCGTCGTTCGCCATCCTTCCCGAGTTTTCCAGGATCTCGATCGCAAACCTTGCGTCCCCGAATTCGGAGGATATGCTGGCTATGAATGCGATAATATCATCATCCACGGTCCCGGGGTGGAAGGCCAGCTCCACCCTCTGTCTGACTATGCCGGCAAGTTCGTTCTCTGTGTATTTATCCAGTTGGAGCAGGTTTGTCCGCTTCAGGGTGGAGAGGGTCGCGGGATCCAGGAACTCGTTGACTGGCTGTTGCGACACCATGATGAGGGAGAGACTGTGTTTCGAGCCGGTTACCCGCTCGTCATCGAACCTGGACAGGCTGTAGAGCAGGTCGGGGCCAGATTTTTTCACGAGGACATTGACCTCGTCAAGGACCACAATCAGATGCACGCTGTCCTTGGTCAGATGCTTCCGGAGTATCTCGAGCATCTCGGCTGTCGAGAAGCCCCTGTCCGGAAAATTGGGCTGGAAGCGGTCCAATACCTTGAGCAGGACGCTGGGGGGGGTGCTTCGCGTCCGGCAATTCACGATAGCATATTCCACCCGCTGGCCTTTCTTTCCGGCCCATTCCTGAAAGTCCAGGCAGAAGCGCTTTGACAGAGAGGATTTGCCCGTCCCCACGGAGCCGGTTATGGCAAGGCGCTGGTTCATGCTTTCCTCGACAGAGGATTTAAGGACCGAGAAAAGTTTTTGCATCGGCCCGTCCCTGTGCACGAGTTTTTCGGGAACGTAATCAAAATCAAGTTTGCCAATGTCCGAAATGATGCGCTGCGGCCTGTCCTCGAACCCCGCCATGCGGATGATTAATTCGAACGGCCTCATAATGGTTTTCCTCGTGTCCAAAGCCTGCAGGCATTGTTTTTCAGCACCCCAACAGTGGTTCGGAATGGAACTGGACGCCGAGCCGAAATTTTGGTTACCCAACACCCGGCCATCCCGACCATGCCCTGCCTGTGAGGGCAGGGATGTGAGGCCCCCTGATAATCCAAGCCCCCCCTGCCCGCCCCACCATAACATATATATATAGGAGAATTCTAATTGTATTGGGGCAGGAACAAGTCATAAGGTGAGTTTATGGCATTAATGACCAAGACAACGCATAGCGAGTTCGTCACACTGACTGTGGACGACCTGACGAAGGCAATCAGGAACAGCATAAAGAACGATGTGCGCAGCATGCCCGAGGAAGAGGCGAAGCACATGGCACAGCACGTCATGAACTTCTTCGGCTACAGCGAGCGCATCATCGACAATATCCTGGAACCGGAGGACAGGGACGCCTTCTACATGCTTGAGGACTCGGGACTTCTCACCACGGAGAGGGAGGAGACCACCCTGTACGACGGCAGGGAGTGGCGCATCCACTATTGGATTTTCAAGAAGGACAGGATTCTGGACCTGGGCAGGAACAGGGGTAAGAAGCTTGACCCCATCACCGAAGAGGCCATGTCGGTATACGAGGACATACCGGACGATGTCTGGCGCATAACCGAGAAGCCTGATGAATAGACATAATCTCCCAGGCATTTCCTCTCGAACGCGGAAAGAATTTCTCATCCTTTCCTGGGCACAGACCTAACTTCCGAACCGCATATCGGACAGTCGGGTTGCTTTTCCTCGTAATACTTGCCGCAGCCCCGGCATCTGTAAGTCCAGTTGATTATTTTCCTGATGCCTTCCGTCTGGGATTCTGTTTTCATGCCAAGGACTGCGGCGACATTCTGGACCGAATAATCATCTGAAACGATTGTGGCATTCAACTCCCAGGCCAGGGCTAGGATTTCCAAGTCGGTTTGGGAGAGCCTTCCGTCGTCACCCGTCTTCCTGGCGGTCTCCAGAATTTTGGCCTTGGCATCATCTCCCGGCTCTGTCACGGTCAAGGAAATTTCCACAGCCAACTCAAGGCTCCTGGCAACAGGCCCTTTCCTAATCTCGGCTATGACCCCGGGTGTCGTGTAAAATCTTCCCTTCTCCTGGAGGGACAATCCAGCACGTAGGGCTGTGGCATCCAGAACGTATGGCATGAAGCCGCCATTGCCTTTCCCTGTAAAAATGCTTTGGCGGTTTTATTTATTTTCGATTTGAGATTGTTGTTCACGGTTTGCTGTTTTTTCATTTATTTTTGGGTAACGGGGTCTAGGGGCTTTGTTCACAAAACGAAATAAGGGGGCTTTGTTTACAAAATGTGATAAAGGGGCTAGGGTCTAGGACTGACGGGCCGGCTGTTATGGACAGCCAGGCCGCCCATAAATCTAAAATCTACAATCCCGAAATCTAAAATCGTCACCGGATGTGGTCCAGGGAGAACGACCCGATGGACAGCCCCTGCTTGCTATGGGTGTAGTCTATCCATGCTCTGGACTGGACATCGCATATGCCGACTATCGCGAGATAGGTTTTCAACTGTTCTATCTTGTAATCTATCATCCCGTCCATGACGCTCTGGATCTTCTGGATGTCCTGCTCGTCGTGCATTCCCTTTTCGATAACATACATGGCGACGGCGCGCTCCCTCTTCCTCTTGCCGCAGAAAGGCTGCAGGAACTTGAATGCGGTTCCCGAGTCCAGATATGCTATGAGCGTGGATATCGAGCGGAAGGCCAGTCGGTAATATTTGTGGGTCTTCATGAGCTCCTTGGCCGTGACATCGACTGCTTTGGATATGGCCACGTGGTCCGTCGGGTCGTTGATGTAGGTGACGTTGGGCTCCTCGTCCTCTATTCCGATGCTCCTTGAGTAGGCATCGATGAATTTGACTAGTCCCAGCCGTTCATATTCCTCGAAACCGGAGACCATGAACATCATCTCCTCCCTGATCTCGGCAGGAAGCTTGTCCGTGATGACCAGTATTGCAGGGACGCCCTTTGCCAACCCCTCCCCGATGAAGCTGTTTATGGTGGTCTCCTTCCCGGTGAACGGCGGCCCGTATATCAGAATGTTGGTGGCGAAGGGGATTCCGCCGAGCAGGAGGTCGTCGAGACGCCGGTCGCCCGTCTTGACCTTTTCTATCTTGAGTTCCATCTTGCGGTCCTCCTCCCTGGCGTCTATCTCTTCCTCAATCAGGCCTTTCTCGCGAATCTTGAGTTCCTCGGACTTGGCCTTGAGGTACTGCTCCTTGGAGCGTATCTCCTCCTCCTTCCGGTTGATTGCCATCTGAAGCTCTTCCAGCTTCTTCTTCATCTCGTGGGCTTCCATGCTGCCTGACTCGCGCATGGCCTCCTCCACCTTGCGGCGTTCCTCCATGAGCATCTGTTCCCTGTAAACAAGGTCCTCCTCCCGGCGGAGCATCTCCTCTTCCTTGTATGCCAGCGGTTCTTTGACCTGCTTGAGCTCGGATTCCATGGACTTCAGCTTTTCTTTGAGGCGCTGCATCTCGTCTTCCCTGACAAGAAGCGTCTTTTCCTTTACCTGAAGTTCGCGTATCTTCATTTCCAGCTCTGAGCTGATCTCGGATTCGGATTTTCCCGACAGGTCGCTCTTCTCCTGTCGGAGCTTGTTGTCTATCTCGTGTTCGTGAAGCTTTTCCTCCAGCTCGATTATCTTCTGCTTCAGCCCGCCTTCCTTGGTTATCCATTCCTGTTCCTTGGAGCTCAGCTCGGCAGCCATGCGCTGCTGGAGTTCGATGTCAGCTTCGGCCGATGACGAACCGCTCCTTTTACTGTGGGTCAGCTCGTCCTTGCTCTTCTTCAGCTCCTTCTCCTTTGATTCGAGCTCCTTCTTCAATTCGGCGAGTTCCAGAGATATCTTCTTCGCGTCCTTGACCTCGGGGGGGAGCTTGTCCAGTCCCGCGCTTATCTCGGACCTGAGCATCGTGATTATGTCCTTGTTTTTCTTCAGTTCCGATTCCAGTTCCTCGATCTTGACCTTCTCATCGTCCAATTTCTTCTTCAGCGACTTGGCCGCGCCGCCTTTGTCCTGCATTTGCTGGGCTTTGACATACTTGACAACGGCAAGGCTTCCCTTCTTGACCTGCTGCACTTCCTCTTCGAGTTGCTTGCGCTTCCTGACCTCCATGTTCAGTTCCTTGTTCAGTCGCGCCGTCTCCTCAAGAATCTTGATTGCGTCGAACTCCCCGATATCGATCTTCTTCACCGCTTCTGTCATGGCCTTCTTGGTCTCTTCCATTTCGATGCGGAGGCCTTCGAGTTCCTCTTCCTTCTTCTTGATGGCCTGTTCCCTCTGGTCCAGCAGTTTGTCCCTTTCGGTCAACTGCTTCCCGACCATGCCGATGTCCTCGGTCTTTGTCTTGGGTTTAAGCGGTTTCTGGCCAAGCCAGTCCTCGAGGGTTTCGTCCTCGCCGCTGAGCCATTTTCTCAGGGCGTCCTGGCCTTCTTCCTTCGGCAGTGGGTCCGCGCTTTTGGTGGGAGTGCCGGATTCCGGCTTGGGACTCACGACCTTTTCATCGCCCATCCATGCGCCAAGTTGGTCATCACCACCTTCTCCGGTCAGCCAGTTTGCGAGGGCCTTGTCTTCGGTCGCGGAGCGAGGTTTCTCCGACCCCTTGCTCTGGCCTGCAGATTTGCCGAGCGTGATCTGAACTTTCTTACCCTGCTTCTTCTGTATGGTGATGTCCCCGCCGCCGCAAAGCTTGCACTTGCCTGTGCTGGCATCAAGTTGGCCCCCACAGATGGGGCAGCCTTTGTCTTCCTTCGGCTTAGGGCCCAGCGTGTCTCACCCCTTCAAACGGATAATATATGCAATGAGCGTTCATCCTATCACTCAGGTTTGCCCAACTGGGCAGGGAATATAGCATAAGTGTAAAAATGTTTGGATTGCCGAAGTTATAATACTATCGGTTTTTGTTAAGTATTTATACGGAAGGAGCATGGCCATTTCGTGAACGCTGATAGCTATTACGAAGAACTCATCGGATGCTTGCTCAGAGGAGAAGCCTGCACGAAGGATGAGATTCAGAGGCTGAAGACCGCGCTCTGCAAAAAATATAGGATGGATGTGCTGCCCAGCAATGCCGAGGTTCTGGCGCATGCTTCCGAAGAGGACATGGACTTTCTGGAGCCGCTTCTTCGCAAGAAACCCGTCAGGACGATTAGCGGAGTGGCAGTGGTCGCGGTCATGACCTCGCCCCATGACTGCCCTCACGGGAAATGCGCCTACTGCCCAGGAGGCACGGAGAGGGGAACCGCGCAGTCCTACACAGGGAAGGAGCCTGCGGCGCTGAGGGCGGCCCAACATGGGTTCGACCCGTATGCCCAGGTTCAGGCGCGGCTCAGGCAGCTCGAGCGGAACGGACACCCCACGGACAAGGTCGACCTCATCATCATGGGTGGAACCTTCACTGCCAGGGACCCGGAATACCAGAAATCCTTCGTCACGCGCTGTTTTGATGCCATGAACGGCTCTGAGTCCGGGGATCTGATCAGGGCCCAGGAGGCAAACGAGACAGCAGGCAACAGGTGCATCGGCCTCACACTGGAGACCAGGCCGGACTATTTTTTTGAGCCTCAGGTGGACGCGGCGCTCGCTCTCGGAGCGACGAGGGTGGAGCTCGGCGTGCAGACGCTGAACGACCGTACCCTGTCGATGATGAAGCGCGGCCATGGCTCGCGCGAGACCGCAAAGGCGAGCAGGATTGCGAGGGATGCAGGGCTGAAAGTGGGATATCACATGATGCCGGGCCTGCCGGGTGAAACCCCGATGTCTGACCTGGCAACCTTCGAGCGCCTGTTTTCCGACGAGGATTTCAAACCGGACATGCTGAAGATATACCCCACACTGGTCATAGGTGGGACTGAGCTGCACGGGCTCTGGAAGTCGGGTGAGTATCAGTCATATCCGCAGGATGTTCTTGTGAAACTGTTGGCCGACATCAAGGGGATCCTGCCGAAATGGGTCAGAGTGCAGCGCATCCAGAGGGACATACCGGTCCAGCTCATCGACTCCGGGGGCAAGCAAAGCCACCTCAGAGAACTTGCCCAATGGGAACTGGAAGCCCGGGGTAAGAAATGCAGGTGCATCAGGTGCAGGGAGGCGGGGCATAATTACCTGAAGGGCAGGGAGGCAGGGGAACTGTCAATGCTCGTTGAGGAATACACCGCGGCCGGCGGAAAGGAATATTTCGTCTCATTCGAGGATGAGGGCACGGACATACTGGCCGGCTTTGCCAGGTTGAGGATCCCCTCGAACACCGCGCACAGGCCGGAGATGGCGAAATCGGCGATCATCCGCGAGCTCAGAACCGTAAGCCAGCTTCTGCCGCTCTCTATGAGGGGAGATGACTCATGGCAGCACAGGGGCCTGGGTGAGAGTCTCGTAGGGCGTTGCACCGAGCTCGCGTCGGAGAACGGTCTGGAAAGGCTTCTGGTCATGAGCGGTGTCGGGGCCAGGGAGTATTACAGAAAGCTCGGGTTCGAGAGGGTCGGGCCGTACATGGGCAAATCATTATTGTGAAGTTTCATCGCACGATGATGCTGGCATAGCCCACCACTTCGGACATCGGCCTGACGTCACCGGAGTTCGCATATTTCAATAGTTCCGCCTCCGAGCCACCGACAGCTTCCAGCATTGCCATGACAGGTCCGAAGCCGCACATCGTGATCCTGTTCTTCCTGACAGTGTCATGGAGGCCCTTGGCGTCAAGTGCCAGAATCCGTTCTATGGCGAGCGTGTCTTTCTCTTTGGCCAGCTCGGGTGAGATGTAATGGCTGAAATCCGTCGAGGCAATGACGACAGCGTCCCTACCGCCTATCGCGTCCCTTATTATTTTCCCAACCTGGACGGCGCTGCGGTGGTCCTGCGCCTGCATGCAAACGGGGACGAATCTTGCGTCCCCGGAAAAATACTGGATGAAAGGGAGCTGAACCTCTATGGAATGCTCGTGCCTGTGAGCCAGCATGCTGTCTTCCACGATGCCTGTGCGCATTGACTCGGCGAGCGCACGGTCGTTCTTCATTGCGCCCAGCGGGGTCTCGAAATCATGGGTCGTGACTGCGACGCCGCCCCCCAGCCCGTGGTGGTTGGGGCCCAGTATGACGAAAACCTCCGGGAAGCCATCCTCCGCCAAGGCTGCGAAGCCGTGGGCTGCGACAGGGCCCGAGAACATGTAGCCCGCGTGGGGGGAAACCAGCCCCCTGATGCGGCGCTTGCCACTGGCATTTAGTTTCGGGATGCGCCCGGGGCCAAGTGGGTGTGTATAGCAATCCTCGATCTCCTTCCTGAGCGCGGTCTCGGTGCCGGAGTAGAACTGACCAGCAACTGACGCATACCTCATGGTTAGTAAATGCACTTCAGGAGTTATAATAGTTTGGCAGACAGCTTCTCTATCATATCCTTGGTCATCCTGGCAAGGTCATACGAGGGTTTCCAGCCCCATTCCTTCCTTGCGGCGGAATCGTCGATTGTTCTGGGCCAGGAGTCCGCTATGGCCTGTCGGAAATCAGGTTCGTAGGTCACCTTGAACTCGGGGATGTGCTTCTTTATCTCCGAGGCAAGACCGCCGGCTGAGAAACTGAGCGCGCCCAGGTTGAAATCGCTGTGGTGCTTCAGCCTCTTCACGTCCGCGTTCATGAGCATTATCGTGGCATTGATGCAGTCCGGCATGTACATCATGGGCAGGACCGTGTCCTCGCGCACGAAGCATCTGTATTTCTTGTGCTTGATGGCCTCGTAGAATATCTCCACCGCATAATCGGTGGTCCCGCCGCCCGGCAGGGTCTCGGAGCTGATGATGCCCGGATATCTCAGACCCCTGACGTCGAGCTGGAACCTCCTGAAATAGTAATCTGCCAGAAGCTCCCCTGCGACCTTGGTCACGCCGTACATGGTCGT
This sequence comes from Methanomassiliicoccales archaeon UBA147, assembly GCA_002496385.1. Classification (GTDB taxonomy): domain Archaea; phylum Thermoplasmatota; class Thermoplasmata; order SG8-5; family SG8-5; genus UBA147. The sequence continues at coordinate 20,014 of DAJR01000020.1, forward strand.
TGGCCTGAGCACTGTTTCCTGGGGGGTGTTCTCCTTCGGGGTCTCGGGTCCGAAGGCCGCGATGGAGCTGGGCACGAGAACCCTTGTGAGCTTTTTCTCCCTGGCAACCTCGAGGACATTGTAGAGGCCGTTCATGTTCACGTCATATGCCAGCTGGGGGTTTTTCTCCCCGGCGCCCGAGAGGATTGCGGCCATATGGTATACCGTGTCTATGTCATAGGCGTTGATTATCCTCTCGAGCGAGGCCCTGTCGGTGACATCGCCGAACTCGAAAGGCCCGGAGTTGGCAAGCTGGTCGCCGGGCTTCGTCTTCCTGCCCATTGCGACCACATTCTCATTCCCATGGAGCTTCCTGAGTTCAATCGTCAGTTCAGAGCCAATCTGGCCCACAGCGCCAGTCACAAGCACGTGTTTCATATCGTTCGAAACGCCCATTAGACCACAACCGGATATTGTCTGGCGGGGGCTATAATCGGCATCGAGATAAAGCTTGCGGATACCGGGATGTGCCTCCGTGGCTGCCCCATATTTGACGAAAGCATTTTATAATCACGGCGACTTATGAGATATGGTATAAAAGATGGCCAGAGACCAGATCATAATGATACTGCTGATTCTGATGGCCATAGTCATCGCCATAGAGATGATATATCTCGCGTACAGGAAAAAACGCAGGAAGGAAGAGATGAGCTTGTTCAGGAAAAACACCCGGCCAGTCGAACCATTGGCCGACAAAGCCCACAACACAATCCTCACCACTGAAGGGATCTCATCGACACTCGCAAGACAGGGCCTTGACACGGCTGAGGCGGATGAGCTCATCAGCCAGGCGAAATCCAAACTCGCGATGAGGGATTACAGCATGGCAATCGAAAGGGCCGAGGCGGCGAAGCTGGTGCTTCTCAGGCTGAAAAGGGAGGCCGGCTCCAAACCCGGCAAGATGTCCCGGAACTCCGACCCAGGAATGAGGCCGATGAACGAGAGCCTCTTCGACCCGCCGGATATTGAGGAGCAGCCGAGAGAGGAGAGGAAATTGGATGCCCTGCCTACAAACTACCTTCAGGCGAAATTCATGCTAAGCACCACGAAGGACCTTTTGGAGAAGAAGGATGTCGGAAGCGGCGAGGCCTTCGATTTCTATACGAAAGCAATAAAATCCTTCGATGCCCAGGATTACACAAAGGCACTGAGCTATGCCATCAAGGCCGAACGGATCCTGGACTCGGGGACATTGACCCTCATCGGCGAGGAGAAAACCGTGCAAGTTGAGGAAGTGACCGAGGTCATGGCCTGCCCGGCGTGCGATGGCGAGGTAGGGGGGGAAGATGTGTTCTGCCGGAGTTGCGGTCAGAGCCTGGAAACAACTGTGGAATGCCCTGGCTGCGGCATAGAGATAGAGAGTGCGGACTCATTTTGCAGGAAGTGCGGCAAAAAACTGAAATGAGGCTACTGGACTATTTTTCCGTCCTTCAGGATGATGCGGCTTTTGCCGTCAGAGTAGAAAGCCTCGATTGTGGGCTTGTAGAACAGGTAGTCCCGGTGGGTCTTGGAATCGTTCCGCCCCCCGTCCATGTCCAGGTTGTTGCCGAAGGCGATGTGGGAGGTTTCACTGGCCTTCTCGTCCTCCAGCATCACGCCGACTATCCTCGCGCCCGGGTTCAGGCCTATGCCGAGCTCGCCTATCGTGCTGGCCATCTCGTCGATGTTGGAGAGGTCCCAGACTTCCTTGGCGAATGCTTTGTCATCACATTCCGCTGAAATGAGTTTGCCCTCCTTGATCTTCATTGTAAGGGGACTTGGGACGCTTCCAAGGTCGCCAATGCTTCCGTCCACGACCATTATGCCGTTGGTGCCATCCTCCACGGGCGCGCACCAAACCTCTCCGGCCGGGAGATTGCCGAAATCCCCCTCCTTGATCTTCACATCGGTCTGCCACAGCCTTCTGCCCAGTTCCATCCGGAGGTCCGTGCCCGCGGGCGCGGTGATGTGCACGCGTTCGACGCCCTTGAAAACGTCCATGAGGTGGTCGGCCTGTTTCACTATCTTGGAATAGTCGACCTTCATCGGGCCTTCCCTCATCATGCTGGTGGTTATGCCGGGGGCGTGCCCGACCCTGGCCTTGAACTGTATCTCTTCATAGAGGAGTTTGACCCTGAACGGCGTCTCTCTGGAATCGGATTGGAAGGTGTTGATTATCACTTTGTAATCCTTGAACATCTCGGACAGGTCGGTCGGGACTTCCAATATCGGCCTGATGTGTTTGGAGAGCGAATATATCTCGGTGTTGGCGCCCAAGAATTTCGCTCCCGTCTCAAAGGCCTTCCCGATATCCTCCTTGCTGTCGTCAAGAACAATAAGCAGATCCTCGCCCCTCTTGAGGCATAGCACCGTGCTAAGGGCATTCTTTGCGCCTTCGACCATCTCGTCGAACTGCGCATCCACCCCCCCGGGCGAAATGGCGCCTTTCATGTCTTATGATAAGGCGCTCCTAATATATAAATTCTTATGTCTGGCTGCCCGCAACGGCTGCTATGCCGGGGGATTTTTAGACCAAAATCAAATGCTGGTCGGATTAACATTTTCACAATTTTTCTTGGGAAATACTTTTATAATACATGATGAAAATCTAGATATATTGGTTTTACGGAAACTTAATTTAGATGGTTCGTTATCCCAGGGGCCGATAGCATGAACGAATACGACATCAAGCGCGGTCATTTTGAGACGATTGAGGGCAGCAAGCTGGAAACGCTGATGAAGGAGATCTTCGGCAGCGCGGAGAGGGACGGCGAGAAGCTGAAATCCAGTTTCGGAGCCATGGAATGCCTTACAGCCTGGGTAAGCGGAAAGAAATCGCTCTGTGTCGAAACGAAGATGAACACCAAGGTGGATGACAAGACCGCTTCCGAGACCATCCGAATGTACAATCAATTCCTTGAACGCGCCACCGGGTTCACTGCGAAAGAGAGAAGGAAGCGCGCATCCAAGACGTAAACTACCAGCCTTTGAAAGGGCTGGCGTTTACGCCAGGCTGGAAGTTTACCATAGGGCAGTTGCATGCCTGAATATCGAAGCTGGACGGCTTCGATTTGCTTTGATTGCATGAGTACGGCATGCAACGATATTTCACGTTTACTGCCCAACGCGTTCATCCAGGCCATCAATGGCCTGGCGTTCAGCTATGTGAGGCAGTAAGCGGCCGACTGTTCTGTCCCGAACGATTTTTAGGCAAATTTCCTTGCCTGGTCCTTGAGGCTGGCTGCTATCACGGGCCCGATCCCCGGCAGTGCATCCATTTCTCTGAAATCAACCTCGATTATCTTGCCCGGCCCGGTGATTCCTGCATTGAAAAGCGTGCGCGCCCTCTTCCTGCCGATGCCTCGCATGCTTGCAAGCGGAAGCAGTTCTTCCTTGATGCCGTACCTTACCCTCAGGACAAGCGGGTTCAGCAGGCCAGTGAGCGGGCTGCCAAAAAGCCTCGCAAGTTCTCTCATCGAGTACAGCATCCATTCGGCGCTCTCCACCCGGTTCCGGATATCTCCGGGACCGACGCCGAAGAATGCGACAATCTCGTTCTCGGGAGTTTCGTCCATCCATTGCTTCAGCAGGCATGCGGTTTTGAGGGCTGAAAGGAAATCCTCGTGTTCCCCCGAGGATTCCTCGGGAACGTCCAGGAGGAATCTCCCATGATGCTCTTCCGCCAGAGCGGGAACCCAATCACTGTCGCTCTTCCTCAGGAAAAGCTGGTAAACGTCCGGCGTGGAGCAGCACACGTGGAGCACTGCCAATTCATCCGCCTTACATATTTCCGAGCGGTCGATGGCCTTTTTCATCATCACGGCGGAAAGCGGGTCTATGTACAGGTCTGACGTGCGTTTCCCGAACATTGTGGCGGAAAACCCGTCGTGTCCGACTTCAATGAGCCCGGACTCCTCGAGAAATGCCAGCACATTCCCGATCATGCCCTCGATGGTCCAAACGTCCACCTGATGGGCGAAGAAGCTCTTGTCCATGAAGGCCATCAGCTCCTCGCTGTTCCTGGCATAACCGGTGGCGATGGCCGCCAGGATGTGGCTCCGCAATGCAGGCTCAGCCCCGAGCTTCGAGCGTATCGACTCCGGCTCTCCCAGAAGATATTCCTCCATCAGGCGAATTCTTGCCCCTTCGGACCTGGCAATCAGGACGGCTTCGCCGTAAGGGTCGAACTGAGGCCTCCCAGCCCGCCCACACATCTGCTGTATCTCCATGACCGGGATCGGAACGTTGCCGAGATTGGCGTCGAACCTTGTGGTGTCCCTGACGACGACCCTCCTTGCCGGCAGGTTGATGCCTGCGGCGAGGGTGGGCGTGGCCACGATGCATTTCAGCTTCCGCTCCCTGAAGCTCCTCTCGACGAGCTTGCGCTGGGCGTCGGTCAGCCCCGCATTGTGGAATGCCGCGCCCCCCCGCACGCACCTGGCGAGGCGGGCGCCCGTGGACGTAGGCTCCTCCTCGCTCATGTCCAGCCGGTCGGCCAGTGCCGCGAGCCCTAACCCCTCTTCATCCGAGACATGCTCTTTCTGAAGGGCCCGGGATATTTTTTCGGCAACGCTCTCGCTTGACTTCCTTGTGTTCACAAATATGAGTATCTGGCCGCGGTCGGAGACAGTGTCGCAAGCCAGTGCGGAGAGCTCATCTGGGCGTTTGGCCAGGGTCTTGCTCGTTGAATCCGTGAAATGAATAACATTGTCCAGAAGGATGCCTTCCTTGAGGGCCACTGGCCGCCAGTCGCTCCTCACGTGCTTCGCCTGAAGCCAGTCCGCTATTTCGATTGAGTTCCGTATCGTGGCGGAAAGCGCGATGAACTGGATGTCGGGATTGATGTCTCTGAGCCTCACGAGGGTGAGTTCCATCGTCGGACCCCTGGACGGGTCGTTTATCAGATGTATCTCGTCTGCCACCACCACGCCGATCTCGTACATCCAATCAGAGCGGTGGCGCAGGAGCGAGTCCGCCCTCTCGGACGTGGCGACTATGATGTCCAGCTTCCTGAGCTCCGGGTCCGGGGCGTCGAAATCGCCCACTGTCTTCCCCACCTTCAGGCCAAGGCATTCGAATTCCTTCAGCTCGTCGAACTTCTCGGAGGCCAGCGCCCTGAGCGGAACGATGTAGAGCGCTTTCTTCCCTTCAAGCACCTTCCTGAGAAGACCGATGTACGCCACAAGGGATTTCCCGCTGGCAGTGGGCGCGGCGAGAACGGTGCTTCTCCCAAGAATCACATGTTCCAGCGCATCGGACTGAGGCGGGTGGAGCTCCCGAATTCCCATTCCCTGGAGTATCCCGACAATCCTCTCGTCAAGCTCCAGTTCATCGACCCTCATGGGCTCTCATCGACCTTGGGGGGACCTTCTTCCGGCTCATCGCCAGAGGTTGGTTCCCCTACCTTCGGCGCCGACCTGTTCTTCTTCACCGCAAGGTAAACAAGCACAAGCAGGAGGACAGCCAGGACAGCACCGAGGGCATAATACAGGGAATAATCCGTCCCTACGCCCACAACCTCGATCCCGAACTGTTCCTGCTCGGCCAGAGTTGAAGCCTGGTTGCCGTAGGTATCGGTGGCATTCACATAGAAATATATCACCCCGGTCCTGCTCTGTGCCGGGATAGTGAATTCATAATAATCACCGCCTGTGCCTGTCATGGTGCGCGGGACCCATTGGTCCCCGCCCACAGCCTTGAAAAAGAGCGTTACGGAATGGACGCCCACATCGTCGGTGACATTGGCTCTGACGAGTACCTTGGTCTGGTTCTCCAGGTACTCCGGGATGACCGAGTTGATCAACGGCGCGGTCTGGTCGATAATCTGGATAGAATAGAGCGGCGTGGAATTGAAGTTCCCCGAACTGTCGATCGCAGTGATGTTGTACTGTATCTGGCCGATGGTGGCCTGTGCCGGTATCACGTACCGGAAGGTGTCCGGCGCCGTGTCGGGTTCCATGGAAAGGCGGGTGAACGCCGTTGAGCCTATCTGCCTGAAGTTCAGGAACACACCCTGCAACATTATCGTGTCGGTCACTACGCCCCAAATCTCTATCTCTTTGAAAACCGGGGCTTCCATGATTCGCAGATGGGAAATTTCCGGCTTGACGGCATCCACCACGCTCACGTTATGCAGTTGGGATTGATTGGTGTAGTTGACAGGATGCCGCGCAATGTTGTTGTATGCATCTGCCGCTTCGATGTAGAAATATACAGTTCCGAGAGACATCTGGGCAGGTATCGAAACGAAGTACATGTCATTGGTTGTCAGGGCCATCTTCTTGGAGTTCACAAGACCGGTGTCGCCCACCCCCTGGTAGAACAGCTTGACAGAATCGTTTGCCACCGAACCCCACTGGTCGGTGATTTGGGCACTGACATTGTATTCCCGCTCATAGCTGACAGTCCTGCCCCCCGGGTAGAACACTATCTGGGGCGGGTCGATGTCCGCGCTTGTGGTGAATGTGAATGAGCATTCCGAAGCCAGCGCATTGCCGGCCAGATCCTCTGCCAAGGTCGTTATCTTGACCCTGTACCCGGATTTCTGGTATTGGAGGGGTGTACGCGGGGAGAAGGTTGCCACGTCCCCATAGGCATTCCATGAGGCTTTGTTGTTCTTGCAGTCTCCGACCAGCCATGTCGAAACCCCGTCGGTCCATGAGAATGCGGCCTCTGCCGAAATCTGGTCCATAGGTTCGGAGAAGCGGAATGTGAAAGTCGTGAAAATCGATATATCGGCGTCGCCGTTACCTGGCACCGTGGATACCACATGGGGCTTCCACACGTCAGCAGGTATCGTGTTTCGTTGATATATCCAATCAGATGTTTCCCAGGCAATGTAGGTCTCGTTGCGGGCATCGACGAACAGGGCGTGTTCGTCGGGTATGGCTATGCCCGGTGTCAGAATGACATGCTCCGGAAAGCTCGCCCCCCGGTCGTACGACACTGCGGCCCGCACCGAATACTGTTGCGTGGTCTGGTTCTGCTCACGCCAGCTTATCCACAGCGAGGAGCCGTCCGGGACGCCCGATATATGGGGCGCCTGGGCCGTTGCCTTCATCAGCCGGGAATTGGAAAATCCGTCCGAGGAGTTGGCGTAGCGAATGCCCGGGGTGCTGCCGAACTGCCATGTCACATGCGCGATGCCTGCTGCGTCAACGAATATGTCCGGGGTCGCGCATTCCGCGGAGACCGTGTCAATCCCTAAATTCTTGTTGAAACCGGAACCCGTCGAATTGGCGAAGTAAATCCTTGGGCCGCCGGTCCTGGAGTCATACCATACCACAGAAACCGTTCCTGCGGAATCAACGGCTACTTTCGGCCTGAGCCTGGTCAGGGCACAGCTGTCGCTTACCATTGTCGGGGATGTGAATGTTGTTCCGCCGTCCAATGATACGGCGCAGAATACCTGGTTCTCGCCCATCCCGTACCTTGTCGATGTGCCGCCCGCGGTGAGCATCAGCAGCCCGTTGGATGACCAGTCTACAGAATACACGCTGTTGGTATGCCCCGTAAGATTCATCCTTTCAAGGCCGAACATCGGGTTCTCTTCCTCAAACCATATTTTGGAATTGGGGTCCGAAGCGCCGGAGAGAATCCCGTTGCCGGGAACGCCCCAGTCAATTGAGTTGACCCTGCCCGTGTGAGAACCGGCCATCCATGAGACGTCTGCGGTGTTGCTGATGTTCACGAGTGCTATGGACCCGTTGTCCAAACCCGCTGCGACATGGCGGTCATCGGGCGACCAAGATAGGGACATCACGTCAGTGCCCAGGTTGGCGCTTCTGAACAGCGCTCCGCTGGAAGAGTTCCATAACTTCACGGTGTTGTCTTTGGAGCTGGAAGCAAGGAATGTCCCATTGTGCGAGAATGCCGTGTCTGTGACTGAATTGTAGGAATGCCCGCCGTTCAGCTCGTTCCTTGTCCAGCTTGATTTGTCCGAGATTTTCCACACGGTGAGGTTGAAGAACTGGGAGGGGAGCCCGGTCGGCGTCTCGTCGCCGTACCGCCCGTTGTAAGCCGCCGCTATACGGCTGGAATCCGGGGAGAAGGATATGGCATTCACGAAATTCCTTGTCAGGTTCCCGTTGGTGCTGTTTAACTTGGTGATGACACTGAAATCGGCAGTGTTGATTATAGCGATGTCGTGGTCGAATGACCCGGTAGCCAGCTTAGTGCCGTCCGCGGACCAGTTGACCGCCATTACCTTGTCCGTGTGGGCTGTGATGTTCCTTACCAGTGTCCCTGTGCCGGCGTTCCAGATCTTGACGATGGCATCCTCGGAGCCGGAGGCGATGTATGCGCCGTCGGGGGAGAATTCCGCATCTGTCACGGCGCCCCGGTGACCGGTGATGTTTCTGACAAAGCTGCCTGCCGCATTCCACACCTTGATGATATTGTCGGAGCGGTATTCCTCCCATGCCACCGCGACCTTGTTCCCGTTGGCGGCAATCGAGGGATTGGACTGGGTGCCCAACTCATAGCGGCTGACATGCGTCTCCGTGAAAGTGAGGCCCCCATCTGCGGAACGGCCCAGCATGATGTCGCCGCCGTCGTACGCATCATCCTCCCAGACAGCATACAGCACATTGTTGCTTGTGGTTATAGCACCGGCGCGCTGTCCGCCCGCGGTGTTCTTGTTTATTCGGGTGCTGGGCGCGAACTGGGTTGTGCCGTTGTTCGAAGAATAGGAGAAATAAATATCCGAATTGTCCGAAATCCGCTCGGACCAGGATATGTAAATTTTTCCGTCGTCCGACACGCTCATGGTGAGGGATTCCTTGACATTGTTGCTTCTGTAAACTGGAACTGGCACTTCTGTGAAACTGTCCGCGCCGGTGACTGGGGAGACAGCAAACATGGTCCCGAATGTTCCAGACAGCACGAGCGCAAACACGGCAAGGGCAGACAATGATTTCATTTTGCTCACCTACAATCGTAAAGTAGAGTTACAACTATTATATCTTTTCCGTTCAGAATTCTTGAGAAGGTCAGCATATCCTGGGAACCGGATCGCCTGCTGGAGCCTCGATTATCCTCTTGCCGCCGACCGCAGTCTCAAGGACGACACGCCTGACGCTGTCAGAGGCGGTGGCAATCACGGCGGCCTTCCCGCCGTATTCGGTTAGCCTGATTGCACCGAGGACCTCTTCGGTGAAATCCGATGCGACCCCGATCAACATCTTGCCCTCGTTGCCGACCTCGAGCGGGTCGATGCCCAGGAGTTGGGACGCGGCCAGCACCTGCGGGTTGAAGGGAAGGGCGCTCTCCCTGACGACTATGCCGACCCCGGATTTGCTTGCCCACTCATTCAGGGCGTTGGCCACTCCGCCCCTGGTGGGGTCCTTGGCTGCCACCAAGCCGCCAGCTTCCAGCGCGTGTTTCATCAGGCCGTTCAGCGGGGCATTGTCGCTTTCCAGCGTCGTCTGGAAATTATATCCCTCGCGGAAACTCATCAAACTTATGCCGTGATCGCCAATAGTGCCTGTGATGATGATGTCGTCTCCGGGGCGCAGGTTGCAATCCTGAAGCCATTTCTGCTTCCTTCCTGTTGATGCCGCCAGCTTGGCATTGTTTGACTGCAATGCATCGGACATCCGGCCAATTCCGGTCGTGGTGATCATGAGTTTGTCAATGGCGCCTTTCTCGACAACTTTCGTGTCGCCGGTGATCACAGGCACGCCGCACCCCCTGCAAGTCTCTGAAATGCTGGCTATCACCTTTCGCAGGACATCCATTTCCAGGCCGTCCTCGATTATCATGCCGAGCGCGAGGCCGACCGGTTCCGCGCCCATGGCAGAGACATCGTTCACTGTCCCGCACACGGATAGCCGCCCGATGTCGCCCCCCGGATAGAAAAGAGGCTTGACAGTGTGGCCGTCCGTGGTAAGCACTATGCCGTCGATGACGCCGGAATCGTCCATCTGGCCGAGGCCGATCTCCGCCCTCGGGTCCATCAGCGGCTCGATAATTATGTCGCGGAGGAGCTTCTGCATGCCCTCGCCGCCGGCGCCCATGTTCATGTTTATTCTATCTTGCATTGGGTGTTGCATCCCCCTGCTGTGTATATAATTTACGACTATGCGCAGAGGGATGGAACATGCAAGATAATCTATAAAGAGGCCCTGGGAACGTTTATATGGCCTTGTACCCAGCCCTCAGCGCCGAATTGTGTGCAATTCGGCTTGCTCGGATTGATGTTCACAAAATGCTTCTGAGCTACAATCCTCGTACAGGCGGGGCGTGGGGCTAGATGACTTGCAATTGGTTTTGTCACACGACATCGAAGTTGGCGACTTCGATGGCACCACCCCGCCCTTCAGATTTCAGAATGCGGCATCAGGCGGGGCATGTGGGGTGGGGCTGGGGGCCGGGATGCGGTCCGCGGGTGTAATTGAGATAGGTGTAATCAGATGAAATCTGAGGACATTGTGAATTGAACAAACCACATTCAGAAGTATATTTATACGATATTAACAATCTACACGTATGGTTGCAGTGGAGCCACACCATATCTCCCCAAGCGAATATCATACCCGGAAGAACCTCATCGACCCCGAGCTTGAGAAGATGGACTGGCTGGATAAATATAACAAGGAAGAAGTCAATACGGTCAGATCCAATTTCAAAACTAAAGAATACGTTTTCATGAAGGATGGGCACCAGCCCGGGGATCGTTTCGCGGATTATTTACTCTTGGACCAAGATTATTCTCCGCTGGCTGTAGTCGAGGCAAAAAAATATCCGCAAGACCCGAAAAACGAAAAAGAGGTCGAGATTGCCCGAGTCCAGGCCAGAAGCTACGTGAAGGATATCGAGTCACAGACTGGAAAAAAGGTTCCGTTCTTCATGACCAACGGGGCTGTCTGGATATACGTGGACCAGAGCGGGATCGAGAGGAAAGTCAGCGGGCCGTTCTCCCAGGATGACCTCGCCCGAAGGCAGCATCTCTTTGAAACCTACAACGACCCGAAAGAGATTCACATTGACAGTAAACTACCAGCCCCTAAAGTGGCTGGCGTTTTTGGTTTGCATCAATGCCAGTGGATTCGGGGCTGTATGTTTACCACAGAGCTGTTGCATGCCTGATTTATCGAAGCTGGAAGGCTTCGATTTTCTTTGAATGTATTAGGACGGCATGCAACGGTAGATCTACGACTGCTCATGCCGATTCATCTCAGCCCTGAAGGACTGAGGGTTCTCGGCATATTTACACTAAATCGG
>DAJR01000034.1 GCA_002496385.1 Methanomassiliicoccales archaeon UBA147
GCATTGGTGGAAATGTGGTCGGACAGATTCTTCTACTTCGTGTTCAAGTACGAGTGGAACTTCGTTGATTGCGGTGACAAGGCCAGCGCCCTGAACACCGACCAGATTGACGTCGAGAACGCCGAACGCTACGGCATCACCTATGTCGGCAGCGACGGGGCGAAGCATTACCCCCTCATCCTCCACCAATCTACGTCCGGTGCCATCGAGCGGCTGATTTACTCGCTCCTGGAGAAGGCCGCGATGGACTCTAAAAAAGGCCTGAAACCCTCGCTCCCGTTCTGGCTTTCCCCGACACAGGTCCGCTTCCTTCCTGTCAAGGATGACTTCCTCCCGGATTGCATTGCGATGGCCAAGAATCTCCCTGGCCGTGTTGATGTGGATGACAGGGAGATGACCATCGGCAAGAAAATCCGTGACGCGGAGAGGGAATGGGTGCCGCTCATCATCGTATTCGGCGACAACGAGAAACAGTCCAGACAATTCCAGGTTCGTATGAGGGGCCAGGACGAAAAGTCCATGACCTTCGACGAACTTACTGCCGCGATAACTGCCATGCAGAAGAGCATGCCTTTCGAACCGCTGGCACTTCCGATGACCCTTGATAAGCGCATCGTTTTCAGGGGATAGGCGGATGTCAACCGCCATCTCGGTAAATTCCGTGTCAAAGTCATTCGGGCCGCAGCATGTCCTTGTCGATGTGAGCTTCGAGGTCCTTGTAGGCCAGAAAGTCGGTTTGGTCGGCCAGAACGGAACAGGAAAAAGCACCCTTCTCAACATCATATGTGGCCTTGAAAAGGCAGACAATGGCGAGCTTAAGATTCCCAAGGATGTTTCCATCGGATACATGACCCAGGAGAGCGGCCTGGATGACGGGATTTCCCTTATTGACGCCGTGTCCGCCCCTACCGGGAAGCTCGGCTCCCTCGCAAAGCGCGTTGCATATCTCGAGAGGAAGATGGAACTTCCCCTTGAGCCGGGGGCCATGGAAGCCGCATCGAAGGACTATGCCCAGGCGCTGGAGGAATTCGCTGCCTGCGGCGGATACGGCCATCCCTCGAAGGCAGAAAGCGTCATGGAGAGGTTGGGCCTGGAGAAACGCGCTTACAACACCAAGATAAGCGACCTGAGCGGCGGGGAGCGCACCAAGGCCCGCCTGGCCAGGATTGTAATGGAGGCGGAGGACGCCGACCTCCTGATACTGGACGAGCCAACGAACCATCTGGACATCGAGACGACGGTCTGGCTGGAGGACTACCTTGCAGCTTACCGGGGCTCCGCGATAATTGTCTCGCACGACCGTTACCTGTTGGACAAGCTCGTGACCAAGGTTGTGGAGATAGAGGACGCCCGCTCAACCGTCTACTCTGGCAACTACACCCAGTTCCTTGAAAAGAAAGCCCTCGAGCTGGAAAACCTCTCGAAGCGATACAGCAAACAGCAGAAGGAGATCAAACGCCAGCAGGAGATGATAGAGTTCATGCACCGCGTGTACTCCTTCAGCAGCCTCCACAAGACGCAGCAGAAGAAACTGGACAGGATGGAGAAGATAGACAAACCTGTCAACCACACCCGCGAGCTGGGCATAGATTTCGGGAGCGCGGAGAAATCGGGCAAGGATACGCTGGATGCCGTCGGCGTGACCAAGAAATACGGCCAGATTCCCATCATAGGCAAATGCGACTTTCGTATAGAGAAGGGCGAGAAGGTCGGCCTCATAGGTTCGAACGGCTCGGGAAAGACAACACTGGTGAAGATGATCATGGGCGAGGAGAAGCCCACATCCGGCACCATCAAGATAAGCAAGGGCGTCAGCATCGGCTATTACTCCCAGGAGCAGGACGGCCTCATCCGTGACAATACCGTCATCCAGGAGATGCGCAAGCACAAGAAGGACGCCAGCGAGGAATGGGTGCGCACCTTCCTGGGCCGGTTCTTCTTCAGCGGCCAGAGCGTGTTCAAGAAGGTGTTCCAGCTGAGCGGGGGAGAGCGCGCCAGGCTCGCGATAGCCAAGCTCCTCATGTCCCAGCAAAATTTCCTGATACTGGATGAGCCGACCAACTACCTGGACATATATGCCAAGGCATCGATGGAGCAGGCGCTGGCCGATTACCCGGGCACGGTGCTGGTGATATCACACGACAGGGCGATGCTGGACGCGGTCGTGAATCGGATATTCGAGATGCGGGACGGCGCTCTGCGGACTTACACAGGCAATTACTCGGACTATCTCAGGGCGAGGGGCGGGCCCGTCCTGTCAAGCGGCGGCGACACCTATGAAGTTACTAAAAAATATACCGACTGGACAATCGGGAAGAAGTACGCGAAGGGGCAGGTGTTGAAGATAAGCGGGGCCGAGCTGGAAGGGCACAGGTGGGCGATAGAGAACGGGTTCCTGGCGAAACGCGGGAAGTAGCCTCACCCTCAAAAATTTATACTATGCCGCCATTCCTTCAACTTCAGCCTAGAAGGAGAGGAACCATTTGAAGAAAACGACCAGCATATTACTGGCCCTGTTATTGATTGCCACGCCATTGAGCGTGCTATCGGCGAGCGTTACGGCGGCGCCTGTGACCGTGACGCCGCTGGGCGGCGGCTCTTTCGGGGGCGGGGACGGTTCCGCTGGAAATCCGTATAATATCACCGATGTGCTGGACCTGCAGGCGATGAGCGGGAACCTGAGCGCAAATTACACGCTGGTATGCGACATCGACGCGACGAACACCAGCATTATCGGGAACCCGTCCAACAACCAGGGCCGCGGCTTCATCCCCATCGGGAATTTATCTGACCCCTTCACCGGAAATTTCGATGGTCAGGGACATACCATAATTGGATTATACATGTCCGGGCCTTGGAATTACACGGGGCTTTTTGGCTGCCTAGCGCCAACAGCCGTAATTGAGAACGTTAATCTTGATAATATCTTTGTCAACTGCTGGCAATGGCGTGGTGCCCTTGCCGGATTGAACAACGGTGGAACCATACGCAACTGCTCCGCTTCCGGGACAATAGGTTACGCGAGCAACAATACCGGCGGCCTGGTTGGCAGAAGCGTGGGCGGCATAATCGACAACTGCACCTCATCATGTTCTGTCACTTCCACGAACGGAAATAACATAGGCGGGTTCGTTGGGAATGCTTACAGCGCGGTCAAGATAACGAACTGCCATGCATCAGGCACGGTTCAGGGTGTGGACAATGTCGGCGGATTCGTCGGTAATTTCAACATAGAGGGCTCGGAAATATCGAACTGCAGCGCCACCGGGAACGTCCATGGTGATGACCTGGTTGGTGGTTTCGTTGGCCAGAGCACACTGGGTTCCGACATAACGGACTGTCACTCCGCCGGAGACGTGAACGCGACCGGAACAGGGTTAGGGAGGGCCGGCGGCTTTATTGGCTCCCATGGCGGTGCCGGGCTTGTTCAACTTACAGTCATACAGAGATGCTATGCATCCGGTGACGTTTTCGGGGCATCGGCTCTCGGCGGTTTTGCCGGAACGAACGGCGACACGGCGATGGCATGCATCTACGATTGCTATGCACTGGGGGATGTCTCCGGGACAGGTTCCACAGCCGGGGGATTCCTTGGCAGTTGGTCCCATGGGCCAGTAGAGAGATGCTACAGCACCGGTGCGCCCGGCGCGATCGGGGGCGGCGTCGGCGGCTTTGTTGGATATGTCAGCCTGGATGCCAGTTGGCTGTCCCATGACAACAGGTGGGACAATGAAACGTCTGGCTTCATCACTGGAAGCGGCGACGGTTTTCCGGCAGTTATACAGGGGAACTACACTTCCCAATTGCTCGAACAGAACACTTACCAGGGCTTCGATTTCACGAATGTCTGGTGGATACTAAATGGCGAGACCCGCCCCTTCCTTCGCATGGAGTGGAGCACCGATATCCGCAACAGCCACCAGCTCCAATTGGTTCACATGAATCTCTCGGTGAACTACACCCTGAAGAACGACATAGACCTCAGCGACACGGTCGCATCGAGCCAGATGTGGGGGACCAGCAACGCGGCCGGCAAGGGGTTCATGCCGCTTGGAGACAATACCGATAGCTTCAATCGCTGCTTCGATGGCAAAGGCTACACAATATCCAACATGTACATCAACCGCTCAACGGAAGCATTGGCCGTCGGCCTGTTCAGGTATCTGAACCTGGGCTCCGCCCCTGGCTCCAGAGTGGAGAATCTCGCATTGGAGAATTGCAGCATAACCGGCCAAGATTCTGTGGGTGGCCTTGTTGGAGAAAATCATGGCAGCACAATAGCGAACTGCTCCGGCAGCGGCACAGTTCACGGAAGTGATTATGTCGGCGGCCTCATCGGATATTTGTACAATTGCCCCGTCATGAACTGTTCCAGCAGCAGCAATGTCATCGGAATAGGGGATTATGTCGGCGGCCTGATTGGCGAAAGCGAAGGCACCATCATGGATTGTTCCAGCACCGGCAATGTCAGCGGAGAATACTATGTCGGCGGCTTCGTCGGGCAAATTTTTAGTGGCGCCATCATGAACTGCACGAGCGCCGGCAATGCCATCGGAACCGCAAGTTACATTGGCGGTTTCGCCGGAGAAAATTCCGTCACCATCTCGAACTGCACGAGCACCGGCAACGCAGAGAGCGACACTGGCAATAATGTTGGCGGTTTCGTTGGATACAACGGTGGCGCTGCCATCACGGATTGCACCGGCGCCGGCAGTGCCGAAGGTGACTCGTGGATTGGCGGCTTTGTCGGAGATAATGATGGCCCCATCACGAACTGCTCCAGCGCCGGCAGCGCAAGCGGGTCAAATTATACCGGCGGCTTTGCCGGGGGTAATAGGAACATCATATCCGGCTGTTCCGGCATCGGCAGCGCCAACGGAACAACAGTGTACGTTGGCGGTTTCGCAGGATATAATTATGGCTCAGGCACTATCATCAATTGCACCAGCGCCGGCAATGTCGGCGAATCTCAGTATGCCGGCGGCTTCGTCGGAGAAAATGCCGGCACAATCGCGAACTCTTCCAGCAGCGGCAATGCCATCGGAACTTCTGACGCCGGCGGCTTCGTCGGAGATAATTTGGGAGGCACCATCAGAAACTGCTACAGCACCGGCGAAGCCATCGCAACGGGAGAGTATGTTGGCGGTTTCGCTGCATATAATAGTGGTACTGGCACAATCATGAACTGCTATAGCATTGCCAACGCCAGCGGATCCAATTATGTTGGCGGTTTCATAGGTTACAATTCGGGTACAATCGCGGCCTGTTTCTGGGACACCGACACATCCGGCACATCAACAGGAATAGGGGCCGGCACCATGGCCGGCGCCACCGGCAAGACCACAGTCGATATGAAGACCCAGGCCACATTCACCACCGACCTGGGCGCCGCCGCCTGGGACTTCGACGACATCTGGTGGATGCAGGAGGGCCTCACCTACCCGTTGCTCAGGTGGGCGATTGACATAACGCCGCCGGAGATTATCTCCACCGACCCGGTCCATCAGGAGGATGGCGTGGCCGTGGACGTCGGAACATATGTCGTGGTGTTCGACAAGGAGATGGATGCGACTGTAACTGCTGTAGACACTAACCTGCCAGGAGTGGTAACATCATGGCATGATGGCTTCACTTTCCATATAGGCTATGGTGAACTCGATGACCTTACCGAGTACTACGTGGACTTCACGGGCAAGGGCCACAAGGACGTGCTTGGGATTGCGCTGGGGGGTGATATGTTATTCAACTTCACCACCGGCGACTTCACGGCGCCCACCATCGTGTCATGGGCCCCTTCGGGTGACAATGTGGCCACCGCCGCGGGCTGGCTCAATGTCACGTTCAGCGAGCCGATAGACTCCGAGAACCCGGCCATGAACCCCAGCCAGCTCAGAACCAATCTTCCGGGCTTCTCCCCGGTGGGATGGAATGCCGAAAGCACCATGGTGACATTTACCTATGGAATCATGAGCGAAACCACTCTTTACTATCTCGACTTCAGCGTTGTCAATGTGCTAGATATGGCGGGGCACTCTCTTGAAGGCGAGATGAACGTCACCTTCACCACCGGCGATTTCACGGCGCCCACCATAACCGCCACCATGCATGCCCAGGATGCCACAGGCGTCTCGGTAGCCGCCGGGTACTATGAGGCGACTTTCAGCGAGCCCATGGCTGCGGCGGGCACGGTCGCCACGGGGCTGCCAGGCGCATCCGGCTCATGGCAGAACACAACCGTTTACAGGGTGACCTACACCGCCCTGGCCGATTCAACGGAATACGGTCTGACCTTCAATGACTTCACGGACACGGCGGGCAACCCGCTTGCCGGCACCACTGTCTGGACCTTCACCACCGGGGACTTCACGGACCCCGTAGCCAACGCCGGCCCCGACCAGATAGTGGATGAGGACACAGTGGTTTCATTCAACGGAACGGCATCCACCGACAACGTGGCGATAGCCACATACTCCTGGACTTTCACGGTCCCCACAGGCGCGGTGACGCTCACCGGCACGCAGCCCACCTACACCTTCACGACCCCCGGGGTTTACACCGTTACACTCAATGTCACCGATACCGCCGGAAACTGGGTAACAGATACGATGACCGTCACTGTCAACGACATCACTGACCCAGTGGCGAACGCCGGTACTGACCAGGCAGTTCCCGAAGGCACAATTGTGACATTCAACGGAATCGCCAGCACGGACAATGTCGGCATAACCAACTACACTTGGAACTTCACCTTCGGCGGGTCTGCAGTTAAGCTTTACGGGGTTTCGCCGGAGTTCAACTTCACCATTGCCGGGAATTATACCGTGACACTGACTGTGAAAGATGCCGCAGGCAACACGGGTACGGACGCAATGCTGGTAGCGGTCTCGGCGGTGCCTACGGCAGATATCACTTCCCCGGTCGCAAACGCGGGTGATGACCAGTCAGTAACCGCGGGAACGGTGGTAACCTTCGACGGCTCAGGCTCGACTGACAATGTCGGCATAGCGAACTACACCTGGACGTTCACCTTCGACGGTGCAGCTCGAACGCTGTACGGCGTTGCCCCGACCTTCAACTTCACAACCGCCGGTAATTACACAGTGACGCTCGCAGTGAGCGATATCGCGGGCAACACGGACACCGATATCGTGCTTGTCGCCGTGAACCCAACGATTGCGCCACCGGCAGAGGAGACAGGAGGCGGCCAGGGCGGCTATCTTTGGATAGGCCTGATACTGGTCATCGTGGCCGTGGTCGCGCTGCTCACCTTCCTGATGATGGGCAAGGCCGGAGCGCCGAAGGAGGCGGGGCCAGAGGAAGCAGTGACAGAGCCGGAAGCTCCTGCAAAGCAGGACACAGTTGAAACGGAATCACCCGCCCCCGAAACCGAGGATTCCCTGGACGACCTAGAACTCTGACTTTAACTTTCGCCCCCCTCAAACTGAGCAAAACCCTCATAACCCCGTCGCAATATCCCCGATGCATGACCAAAGAGAACCCGAGGCCCTCGAACGACGAGTACTTCATGGAAATGGCCCATCTGGTATCGACCCGCTCGACATGCCTCAGGCGAAAAGTGGGTGCCGTCATAGTCAAGGACAAACGGGTGCTCACGACGGGTTACAACGGCGCACCCAAGGGCCTGGAGCATTGCGAGAAGACCGGCTGCATCCGCCAACAGATGAACGTGCCCAGCGGCGAGCGCCACGAGCTGTGCAGGGGCGTGCATGCGGAACAGAACGCCATCATCCAGGCCGCAGTATTCGGCGTCGGGATAGGGGGTGCCACAATCTACATCACCAACTACCCCTGCAGCGTCTGCGCCAAGCTGATGCTGAACGCCGGAATAACCGAGGTCGTGTACGACGGAGAATACAAGGACGACCTGGCCACCAAGCTTCTGGCCGAGGGAAAGATCAAGGTGAGAAATTTTTCCCATAGAAAAAATCAATAGCTCACATTTCCGCCTTGAAATCATAAGACACGGAATAGGTCTGCTGTCTCTTTATCTGCCTCTTGATGTGCATTGCGTATGCCACGCCCACCAAAGCTCCCGCAATGTGGGCTGCGTGAGCGACGCTGTCATCCGAGTTGAGGAAAACAATGTCAATGGCAGCATAAAGCAGGAACGCATAGAATATTTTGAGGGGGACGATCATGAAGAGGTACACCCTGATGTGCGGGGCCAGGATGGCGAGGCAGGCGAAAACCCCGTATATCGCGCCGCTGGCTCCTATGGCCGGAACATCGCTGCCTGTCGCCATGCAGAAAATGACATACCCGATGTTGCCGGCTATCCCGGCCCCGAGGAAAAGACCAAGGAACCGCCAGTTTCCGAGCATGCGCTCCAGGGTCACGCCGAACATGAAAAGCATCAGCATGTTGAAGAATATGTGCTCGAAGCCTCCGTGCAGGAAAATGCTGGTCACGAACATCCAGGGCATGGGGTAAGTCGGCCACATCCATAGGAGGGCCGTCGCCTGCAGGTCGATGTACTCCCAGATGAAAACCAAGGCGCAGACCGCAATTATGCCGTAAACCATGATGTTGGGCTTTATTACCCGACTCATTATTGAATCATCAGGCGGGCTGGCCGCGGGATAATTGCTGTTGTACTGCCTGCTGGGTCCGGTGTTCATCGCCACCCCCAATTCGTGAAAGATTATAAATATTCAGAAATCCATTATCACCTAAGCCCGTGACGGCGGGCGAGGAGGCATGGGCGTGGGCAATATAATGAAATTTGACATTGGCCGGCTGGAGCCAAGGCGGTTCGAACTGAGGCTCGACTGCCCCAACTGCGGTTCTGCCAGGATAACATTTTCAGCGGGAAACGGCAACGGGCATGTCGAGGACATAATCTGTCCGAAATGCGGCATCAGGATAATCCTGGATGGGTTGAACATAACCGTTATGAACGATTCTGCCGCTCCCACCGCCGAATCGGATACCCCCCATTTGGCGCAGGGCAAGGGGTCGATACTCTAAAATCAGGGAAAGCGTTCAGGTGCATATGCGCTGCCTGATAGAACTCTCCGGTGAATGCCTGGACCTTGCAACAGCCGAGGCCCTTTCCGTATGTTCCATCGCCGATAAGGCTGTCCGGTCAGAATCGGACGGGCGCGCCTTGTTGGTCACCGGCAATATTGATCCGAAGATACTTGTTTCACGGCTTGGCCTTGCATGGTCGGTGAGCCAACATCTGTTTTCATGCAAACCCGGAGAGATTGATTCCCGATTGGATGAGATTGCGCTTCCTGGGAACACCTTTCGCGTGAGGACCAGCAGGCTGGGTTCTCGACACAGCCCCAATGACGGCGTCGGCCTGGCAAAACATGCCGGCGAGATTCTTTCCGCCAGGTACCGGGTGGATCTGGAGAATCCGGATTCCGAGCTCAGGATACTCATGGCAAATGAGATTCACGCCGGAATTTTAACTGGCGAGATCGACCGCTCCTCCTTTGAAGCCAGGAAACCCGAGAACAGGCCGTTCAACCATCCAATCTCGCTTCATCCGAAACTCGCCCGGGCCCTTGTGAACCTCACCCGGGCCGGTGATGGCCAGATCCTCTTGGACCCTTTCTGCGGAACCGGCGGCGTGCTGCTGGAGGCCGGTTTGATTGGATGTCAGACCCTGGGCGGCGACATAGATGAAAGGATGGTGGAGGGCGCTGCGAAGAACCTGAGGCATTTCAGCATTCGCCCCATCGAGATTAGAAAGGCGGATATATCCGAATGGTCTGAAAATCAAGGGCGTGTTGATGCGATAGCCACCGACCCGCCTTACGGCCGTTCAGCCACCACAGCCAAGGAGCCTATAGGGGCTTTGTATGCCAGGGCCTTCTCAGCCTGCCATGACGCACTCAGGGAAGGCGGGAGGCTCGCGATTGCCCTGCCCGCAGAGAAGCATGTCGGCCTTGCTAAAGATTTCCGGCTTGAGGGCATGTATCCAGTCAGGGTGCACAGGTCGCTGACCAGGTATTTCTGCGTGTTCAGTAAGTAATCATCCGAAATTGACCTTGACCCGCATGCCGTGGGGCACATGGTTGTCTGTGTTGAAATTCATCGATTCCCAGTTGTAGCCGGTCTCGGCGATGTCGATCGTCACCGAGGAAAGATTGACCACAGGGCTGAACATCATGTGAAGGTTCAGGGAGGCGACCTCCTCTATCCCGAGCGAGATGTTGAATTGATTGACGGCAGTGGCATTGGCATCGCCGGCAACAGCCAGCCAGGCTGTACAATTCACGGGCTCTGTAGCGTTCGTGGAGACCGAGATGCTGAACTTCAGCTCCAGGGGCATATTGCCGCTGTTGGCGATCCTGAACGGAAAGCTGGTGTTCTGCCAGCTGCTGGACCTGAATGTGTCTATCGAGTGGCTGTAGTACGGCCCAACCGGCGTGGCGTCAGCGCCCTGGAAAGTAAAGTCATTGTTGATGGGCTCCGTGGAGATTGGGATGGGGACAAAGCAGAGGACCAGCATTATGGCAGCGGCCACCCCCACGGCCTTCCTTCCGTCCGGGAGCGCGGTCACGTCGTTCAGAGGCGGCGGGTGCCTGAGGCCCATGAACATGATGAGCAGCGCGAAGAACAGCCAGCTGCTGCTGAAGACGAGCCCGAGCATGAGCATGGCGCCGATCGCCCCGTAACTCGCCCACCTGGATCTTTCGCCCAACAGTGCCCTGGCGATGTGCCCGCCGTCGAGTTGGCCAACCGGCAGCAAGTTGAGTGCGGTGACGAAGAACCCCACCCAGCCCGCGAATGCCAGCGGATGGATTCCCGAACCGCCCGGCAGGCCGAACATGTCCATGAAGGCCTGGAACAGCAAGGATGTGCCTATCATCATGGTGCCTCCCTGGATGGTGTCGCCCTGGATAGGCGCGGCCATGTCCCCGGAGAGCACCAGGCCGATGCAGAGTACCGGGATTGTCATGAGGAAACCGGCAATGGGCCCGGCGAACCCGATGTCGAGGAGCGCCTTCTTTGTGGGTATCGGTTCCCTGATGGAGATGAATGCGCCCATGGTTCCGAGGATGAAAGGGGCCGGGATGAAGAATGGGAGTGACGCTGCCACTCCGTGCTTTTTCGCGGCCAGATAATGAGCCATCTCGTGAATGCTGAGGATGAGCATCAGGGGGAGCGCGAAGTACAGGGCGCCGTTGCCCAGGTTCTCCGGCTCAAGGAAACTGCCTGTGTTAAAGGCGCTGCTCCAGAGCATCGCCCCCGCCCAGATGGTGGTCCCTATCGTGGCAACCAGCAATATCAGGTTCAACCAGGGCCCCCTGAATTTCTCCTTCGGCCTCTTCACCACGTGGATGACATGCTCCCCCCTTTCAAATGTTATCATCGGGATGTAACCCTGGTCCCTGAGCTCCTTCCTCAGAGCCTCGAAGTTTCCCTCGAGGAACCTGGCGTCCACGGTGCATTTGATTGACACCATGTCGAAATGCACCTGCGTGCTGTAGATTGGGAAATGCCTCGCCACAGCGCCTTTGATGAAATCGATGTCGTCGAAAATGGTCCTCGGCACCTCCGGCGGATAGTTCCAGTTTGCCATCAATCTCAGTATTCGGGAGGTTGATATTATAATTTGTGCCAATTGTCAGCGAGAGTCCCGCAGGTTTGGCCGCATCATAGAAACATATATATCGGCATATCCCGATTAAGTGCCACGGGTGACGAGATGGTCAAGAAAACAGTAAAAAAAATAGTTCTCCTGGGTGAGTCGGCAGTGGGAAAGACGAGCCTGATAAGGCGTTTTGTTCACGATGAGTTCTCAGACAGCTACATCTCCACGATCGGCACCAAGGTCAGCAAGAAGGTTCTCAACATCACCTTCGAGGGCCAGGAGACCGAGGTAAACCTGATGATATGGGATATGCTGGGGAGAGAAGGCTACATGTCCACCCAGGCCCGCCAGATTGTGGGCGCCCAGGGCATAATCATAGTCGCAGACATCACGCGCCCCGAAACGCTGGCCAACCTTGAGAAATATTGGATTCCCCTGATCCTCAGGACCATCGGCACAGTGAAGCTGCCCTTCATATTCCTCGGGAACAAGGTGGACCTGGCCGACCCTGACACGCTCTCAAGCGCCCTCGACGTGATGGCCGACCTAGAGACCCGGTACAACCACGGGATGAAGCAGTACATCCCCCAGAATCTCAACACCTGGTTCATGACAAGCGCCCTCACTGGCGAGAAGGTCGAGGACGCCTTCCTCTCCATGGCGCACCTGCTGTTCTACTTCGACAGGGCAGAAGACCCGTTCTACACGCGTATCCAGGATGTCATCATCAAGGGGCTCGGCAATATTGGCATCAGAAAGACTACGATCGAGGTGCTGGACCAGATAATTTTCGAATTCTCCGAGGCCTACGGCA
>DAJR01000056.1 GCA_002496385.1 Methanomassiliicoccales archaeon UBA147
ATCAGATGGGTTATCCCGTCCGCGACCTCGGTGAGGTTGTGGGGCGGCATGTTCGTGGCCATGCCCACCGCAATTCCCGCGGTTCCGTTCACCAGCAGGTTGGGAAGCTTGCTGGGCAGCACGGTGGGTTCCTTGAAGCTGCCGTCGAAATTGTCGACGAACTCCACAGTCTCTTTGTCGATGTCGGCCAGCATCTCCTCGGCCGTGCGCATCATCCTGCACTCGGTGTACCTCATGGCAGCCGCGCTGTCCCCGTCGACGCTCCCGAAGTTTCCCTGGCCGTCAACCAGCGTGTATCTGAGCGAGAATGGCTGGGCCATCCTGACCAATGCGCCATAGAGGGCCTGGTCGCCGTGCGGATGGTATTTACCCAGGACGTCACCGACCACTCTCACGGATTTCTTGTAGGGGCGGTTGTAGCCGACCCCCAGCTCGTTCATCCCGTGCAGGATTCTCCTGTGTACCGGTTTCAGGCCGTCCCTCACGTCGGGAAGCGCCCGGGAAACGATGACGCTCATCGCGTAATCGATGTAGCACTTCTTCATCTCCTGCTCTATCGGCTTCGGCACGACCTTCAGGCCTTTCGTGTCCTCGTTTATCTCGGGTTCGGCCATGATATCACACATCCAGGTTGACTACGTCCTTCGCATGCGCGGTGATGAAGTCCCTTCTCGGCTCGACCTCGTCGCCCATAAGTATGGTGAAAAGCTCGTCCGCCAGCAGCGCATCCTCGATGGTCACCTGCAACAGCACCCGGTTGTCTGGGTCCATGGTGGTGTCCCAAAGCTGGTGATCGTTCATCTCCCCGAGGCCCTTGTACCTCTGCACGCCCCAGCCCTCGCCCAGTTCCTTCACGAGTCTGTTCTTCTCGTTGTCGGTGAACACCCAGTGCTCCTGTTTGCCCTTGAACACGCGGTAGAGTGGAGGCTGGGCTATGTACACGTAGCCGGCCTCGATGAGGGGTTTCATGTACCGGTAAAGGAAAGTGAGCAGCAGCGTCCGTATGTGGGCGCCGTCGATATCCGCATCGGTCATGATTATGAGTTTGTGGTACCGCGCTTTGGCGATGTTGAACTCCTCGCCGATATTGGTCCCGAAGGCTGTTATCATCGTGCGTATCTCGTTGTTCCGAAGTATCTTGTCCAGCCGGGCCTTCTCGACGTTGAGGATCTTCCCCCTGAGCGGCAGGATTGCCTGGAACTCCCTGTTCCGGCCCTGCTTCGCGGAGCCTCCTGCGGAATCCCCCTCGACGATGTAGAGTTCTGACTTCGCCGGGTCCTTCTCGGAGCAATCAGCAAGCTTGCCGGGAAGCCCGCCGCCTTCCAGGAAGCCTTTCCTCCGGGTGAGTTCACGCGCCTTTCGCGCGGCCTCCCTTGCCTGCGCAGCGATAATCGACTTCTGGATGCAGGATTCCGCCACCTTGGGATTCTCTTCGAGGAATTCCGCAAGCTTCTCGTTCACCAGTGTCTCGACGATGCCTTTTATGTCGCTGTTGCCCAACTTGGTTTTCGTCTGGCCCTCGAACTGGGGCTCGGACAGCTTGACGCTCAGTATGGCTGTGAGACCCTCCCTGACATCCTCGCCTGATAGAGCCATGTTCTTGTCGGTGAGAAAGTTGTTCTTGCGCGCATAATCGTTCAATGTCCTGGTCAATGCGGATTTGAAGCCGCTCAGGTGTGTCCCGCCCTCGATGGTGTTGATGTTGTTGGCGTACGAATGGATGTATTCGCGGTAGCTGTCCGTGTATTGCATGGCAATGTCCAGCTGCGTGTCGCCCTTTGTCCCGCAGAAATAGATGGGCTCGGGGTGCAGAGCGGCTTTTGCCTTGTTGATGAATTTGACATATTCGACAATTCCGCCTTCGAATTTGAATACATTCTTGGATTCTGCATCCCCTTCTTTTTCGACAGTGATGCAAAGGCCGCTGTTCAGGAAGGCGAGCTCCCTCATTCTTGAAAGGATGACATTGTAATCGAATTCGACCGTCTCGAATATCTCTTTGTCGGGCTTGAAGGTCTGGGTAGTCCCTCTTTTGTCGGTCTTTCCGATGACCTTCACCTTGGCCTTGGGAACGCCCCTCTCGTACCTCTGCATGTATATTTGGCCTTCATGGGAGACCTTGGTTTCCAGCCATTCCGACAGGGCATTGACTACGGATACCCCAACACCGTGAAGCCCGCCCGAGACCTTGTAACTCTTCCGGTCGAACTTGCCACCCGCATGAAGCTTGGTCATCACTATTTCCAGCGCGGATTTCTTGTATTTGGGATGCGGGCCGACCGGAATGCCCCTGCCATTGTCGATTACGGTCACGGTCCCGTCCAGATTCACCGAGACATTGATCTCGGTGCAATGCCCTGCCATCGCTTCGTCGATGCTGTTGTCCACCACTTCGTAGACCAGATGGTGCAGCCCATGAGTGTCAGTGCTACCGATGTACATGCTGGGGCGCTTTCGCACGGCCTCCAAGCCTTCAAGAACCTGAATTTTCTCGGCATCATATGTCTCATCGGACGTCATAGCATCACCCTGAATTGAATCCGGGCCTTGGCAGAAAGACTGTAAAAATAGGGATTTGTTGGATTCAGTCTAAAGGTGGCCCGTTCCAAGGAATTTTCATTATTCCTCTATTAACTATACTATATCTTATAGCTATATATAGAAGCTTCGGTGCGGAACCAAATAATGAGAGAACACCTTTCGAAATCATTTAATAGGCATTGAAATATCCTCCGCTACTACCCAAGGTGCTTATATGGCAAGATTCCCCGAAGCTGACGCAAGACTGCTGGACAAGAAGATATGTTTGAAATGCTATGCCACAAACGCCCCGAAGGCCACCAGATGCCGCAAGTGCCGTTATTCCAACCTCCGCCCGAAGGCGAAGGAGTCCAGGAAGAAGTAAGCTCCGTAATCTGTCTGTTTTCAGATTGACGATTACGGAAAATTTCTTGATTGTCATTGAAATCACATTGCTCAATCATGGCGAATGCTCGAATTGCTGATTTATTTGTCGCATTCACCTTTTGTCTGGAGATTGACGCGAGCCGTATGGCATTCAATTTTGATCCCTATTGTCGCCATGCCATCGTCGAATACTTAGTTGAGAGTTGCTGGAATACGATTCAACTCATTGATTCCATTAGTACTACATTTAAATGGAGTTTTGATGGATGTTAAACGAAAATAACTATATCCGGATGATTATTATGCCGAGGACGGCAATGGCCAGCATCATCGCCGCGAGAGCGTAGACCCACCATTCAATGCCCCCTTCCTGTTCTCCCGAGGGGCTCAGAACGTTCACTGTCACCGTCGAGGCATCCGTGTTGCCCGAGGCATCGGACACAGTCAGCGTGACTTCCAGGAGTCCCGGCGTCCAGAAGATGACGGGCGGCGAGACCCCGTAGACCATGGCAAGCGTTCCGTTGTTGATATAGGTCCATGTGTAATTAGAAATGCCGGCGTTGTCCGTCGATTCGGAGCCGTCCAGGAATGTCACCTGTCCGGCCGTGACGTATATCTGTATCCCGGCATCGGCAATTGGGGGAATATCGTCCAGCACCTTGATTGCGAAGTCGGCTGTCCCGGCATTGTCCCAACCGTCCTTGGCTGTGAGTCTTCCTGCATATTTCCCGGGTGTGAGGAACCTGAAAACCGCCGAGACGCCGTACAGCCTAATTTCGGTCCCGTTGTATTGAAATGCCCATGTGTAGTTGGTGACGCCTACATTGTCCGTGCTGGCAGATGCATCGAGTATTATCGTCTCGCCCATGAGAATCTCAAGGCTTGGGGTGCATGATGCCGTCGGGGCGACATTGTCCCGGACCTGCCAGGAAATCACATCTGTCGAATCCACATGATCGGATTTGTCCTCGATTGGGGCAGTGGCATACAGAAGATCGTAGGCGGTGATGTAATAATTCAACGATGACGCATCGAGGGGAACCTCGACATTGGACTCATATTCCGAGCCCGAGGCTGCGTCCATGATTATGTACTGCGTTTCCGTAACATTCACAGGAGGGGGCACCCTGAACCAAAGGTAAAGCCTGACCATCGATACGCCGTTCACCGCTACCACACTGACGCGCACGGTGAAGTTGGAGCCTGTGACCGGGGTCCCGGCTGTGAGATCGGTTATCTCGGGCTTGACCGAGGGGGACTGGGCGTTCACCGACAGAAAGATGGAGAATACCAGCATGATTGCGACAATGCCGGCAAGGAGCGCCTGGGATTTCGGCTGCGGGGGCTTCACGGGCCAAACAATGCCTTACCACCACATAATCGTTTCGACGCGTGTACCAAGAGATTTCCCTGCCTGAACAAAGCCAGCGCAACAGCCATGTGAGAGAAACCGCGGGGACAAGATATAAATATAGTCCGAACTTTGTGCGGGGCATGAGCTCGGGCAACGGCATCATAATTATTCGTTAAAGCGACATGCCCCAGCTCGTGCTAGAACTTCTGAGGTCTTTGCATGGGTAATGACAATGAAAAAAAGTTTGCGGACGTTTCGTCCTGGGTCAGTTTCCCAAAGATGGAGAGCGAGACCCTTGAATTCTGGGAGAGGCAGAACATCTTCGGAAAGCTCCGCAGCCAGAACTCCGGCAAGACCCCCTTCGTTTTCCTGGAGGGGCCGCCGACGGCGAACGGCCTGCCGCATGTAGGCCACGCCCTGGGCCGCGCCATCAAGGATGTCTACCTTCGCCACAAGGCGCTCTCGGGCTTCGACGTCATCCCCTGGAAGGGCGGCTGGGATTGCCACGGATTGCCGGTGGAGATAGAGGTGGAGAAGGAGCTCGGCCTGAAGTCGAAGAAGGATATCGTCGAATACGGCATCGACAGGTTCAACCTGAAATGCCGGGACAGCGTGATGCGTTACGAGGACATCTGGAAGAACATGAGCCGGCGCCTCGGCTTCTGGATTGACATGGAGGACCCCTACATAACTATGAGGACGCCCTACATCGAGAGCGTCTGGTGGTCCCTGAAGACCATGTATGAGAAGGGCCTCCTGGAGAAGGGGCATTACATCGTGCCCTACTGCCCGAGATGCGGCACGCCGCTGAGCAGCCACGAGGTCGCGCAGGGCTACAGGGACGTGAAAGAGCTTTCCGTCACGCTGAAATTCAAGCTCGCGGAATATGACGAGGCGAAACTGGGGCAGAACGCGTTCATACTCGCCTGGACCACCACCCCCTGGACGCTGCCGGGCAATGTTGCGCTTGCAGTGGGGAAGGACATCAATTACGCAATAGTGGAACAGAACGGCGAGAGGCTCATACTTGCCGCGGACCTCGTGGAGCAGGTCATCGAGGGTGAGTTCGAGATGCTGGGCGTGATGAAAGGCTCGGAACTGGTCGGTTGGAAATATCACCCGCTGTTCGATTTCATGGACCTCCGGGAGGAGGGGAAGAAGGCCTATGAAGTGGTCGCGGCAGATTTCGTCACCACTGCGGAAGGAACCGGCGTCGTCCACACCGCCGTCATGTACGGCGAGGACGACTACAATCTGGGCATGAAGGTCGGGCTGCCGGCCAGGCATACGGTCGATACCGAAGGGAAATTCAACGGGCTGGTCAGCCTGTGGCAGGGCAAGTTCGTGAAGAAACCGGGACTGGATGTCGAGATCGCGGTCCATCTTCATGACAACAACAGGCTCTACAAGAAAGCGAACTACATGCACTCATATCCGTTCTGTTGGAGATGCGACTCGCCGCTCCTCTATTACGGGCTTGATTCATGGTTCGTCCGTATGTCCAGGCTCAGGAAGGAGCTGATGGACAACAACCGGGGGATAACCTGGAAACCGGAGCATCTCAAGGACGGAAGGTTTGGCAATTTCCTTGAAGAGGTGAAGGACTGGGCGCTCAGCAGGAACAGGTTCTGGGGGACCCCGCTGCCGGTCTGGAACTGCAAGTGCGGCAAGCAGGTCTGCGTGGGGAGCTTCGAGGAGCTTGGAAAACTGGCAGGCGGTTTGCCCGCGGATTTCGAGCCCCACAGACCGTGGGTGGACGACATCGGTGTCAAATGCCCGGAATGCGGCGCCGGGATGGAGAGAGAATCATATGTCATTGACACATGGTACGATTCTGGGAGCGCGCCTTTCGCGCAGTTCCATTACCCGTTCGAGAACAGCGAGATGTTCAAACGCTCGTTCCCGGCGGATTTCATAACCGAGGCCCTTGACCAGACCAGGGGATGGTTCTATACCCTGCTGGCAGTCAATGTCTGCGTGTTCGGGGAGACGCCGTACAGGAAATGCCTCACCCAGGGGCTCATGCTGAACGAGGACGGGGCCAAGATGAGCAAGTCCAAGGGCACTGCGCTGGACCCCTTCAAGATATATGACGAATGGGGGGCGGACGCGCTCAGGCTCGCGCTCTATTCGACACCGTGCTGGGCATCCAGCAAGTTCTCTGATGCGGCGCTCAAGGAGGCGAAGAGCAAGGTCATGACCACGCTGTGGAATGTATATGTGTTCTTTGTCAACAATGCCAATCTGGACGGCTTCGATCCGAAGGATTCCGCGGGCTCGGAGGCACTCCTCGACAGATGGATTCTCTCCAGGCAGAATTCGACCCTGGGCGAGATAAACGATGCCATGGATGACCTCGAAGTCCACCGCGCAGTCAGGGCCGTCTTCGAATTCGTGGACGACCTCAGCAACTGGTACCTGAGGCGTTCGAGGAGGAGGTTCTGGTCCGGCGAGGACCCGGCTGACAAGCTGGCGGCCAATTCGACCATGTACCGCGTGCTTTCCGAATCGGTGAAGATGCTGGCGCCTTTCACGCCCTTCATGGCGGAATCAATGTATCAGAACCTCACTGTCGGAAAGGTCCAGGGAGCCAAAGAAAGCGTGCATCTTGACTCTTACCCGGCCTATCGGGCCGAGGCGACGGACAGGGCGCTCGAGGACGAGATGGACCTTGTCAAGAACATCGCGGAGGCAGGAAGGAACGTGCGCCAGACTTCGGGCGTCAGGCTCAGGCAGCCGCTCTCCCGCGCAGTTGTTTGCACGAAGGAGGATGTCGCCCACCTCGACGAGGACATCCAGATACTCATGGATGAGCTCAATGTCAAGGCAATGGAGTTCATGTCCCAACCGCCGGACGCGGGAAGCATGGCATCGGCCGAGGGAAAGGGCTTCACCATCTTCATGGACATGGCGATTACACCCGAGCTGGAAAGGGAGGGCATAGCCAGAGACATCGTCCGGCGCATCCAGAGCCTGAGGAAGGACATGGACCTGCAGTATGACACCCCCGTAAAAATGGGTGTCGAGGGCGACCCGGAGGTCCTGAAGGCGATGGACGAGCATATGGATTACATATCGAGGGAAACCCTGGCGGCAGAAACCGTCAGAAGCCCACTGCCCGACGGGACATTAGGAGAGTGGGACGTCCTCGGCAAGAAGCTCAAGGTTTGGCTGAAGGCCATTTGAAGAAGCGCCCGCCCGTTCGGATTTGCCGCCGAACGCCTTGCGCATCTGTCATGCCATAGCTTTTTATGTTAAGTATCCTATTTCGTATCTGGTGAAATTCATTGAACTGCATTTCTTGCGGTAGCCATTCAGGGGATGGGTTACTCTGCCCCAAGTGTTCGGGCCAGGACACCCTGGTTCCGATTTTCAATTTGATTGGCCATTCCACCTTCACCGAGATAAGGCACCATGCCGCGCTCAGAATAGGCATCGGCCCATCGGCGGCCGGGAGCCCAGCAATGGCACCCCTGCCGTCATTGAAGCAGGAGACGGACATCATCGGCAGGAAACTCGAGACCGGGGGAGACCCGGACGTCCTGGCGCGCAGATTGGAAAGGGTCCTTGTGAACACAGGGATACCCGAGGAGATGAGGAGCGGAGAGAATCTTTTCTCCAGGGAGTGCGCAGAAACCGCGCAGAACCTCATCGGGCTGGGCGAGGGACTCCGCTCGGAGGGCGCCAAGTTCTCCCCCCGCGCCGAAACATTGCTGGGAAACCTCAAATGGATGAGCAAACCTGTCTTTTCCGGTTCCAGGCTGGTCGACTCACGGTCGCGGGAAGACCGGATATCCAAGGATTCGGGGGAGATCCTCGAGCATTACCGAAGGGCGACCGCGAAGGACAGTGGATATGTCCCGGCAATCAAAAACCGGGCATTGCTTCTTTTTACATCGGGCCGGTTTGCCGAGGCCCTAGACGCATGCGGCTCCCTGGCCGAGCGTTCACCAGAGGACCCGTACATATGGCATCTGCAGGGCATGGCGCATCTTCAGCTCGGCTACAATGAGGAAGCCATCAGGAATTTCGACAGCGCCCTGAGGATATCGTCCAAGAGCCCCGAAATCTGGACTGAGAAGGGCTGGGCGCTCATGAAACTTGAAAAGTACCCAGAGGCGGCAAGCTGCTTCGACAGATCCATCCAGCTGGAACCGCGCAACCCGGAGGCACTCACCGGCAAGGGCGATGCGCTGACCAGAACAGGACAAATCGCCCTCGCGCTGGAGGCGTACGACAGGGCGAAGGGCATGGGTCCGAAGCCCTCGTTCATCACCAGGAGAGCGCTGCCCCCCGAAAAACCCGAACCCATCTTGAAGACAATTCAAAAGGAAGAGGCGATAATTGCAGGCCTGGAAGCGAAACTTGGGGCAGAACCGGCCCGGGAACCGCTGCCCCAAACCCAGTCAATGGCACCGGAAACACATATCAAAATCACTGAGCGTAAGGAAGCGCGGGCCGAACCGCGCGAGGAACATCCCCCGGAAAAACTGGCGAAGGAGCCGGTGGAACTAAAATTGGAAGCCGAACTGGAAACCGTGCTGCAATCAAAAGACAGGGAACTCGCATCGGAGAATGCTCCCGCCGTGCCAGCTGCCAGCGCCGAGGGGCCAGATTCGCCCGACCTTGAGATTCCCAAACCCGTTGAGCCTGCACCTGTCCAGGAAGCCCCGAAGAAAGAGAAGTCCCCGCGCTCGCTGGCAGAGATGTTCATCGGCGGACTCACAATCCCCGAGGAAGAGGAGGAGCCCGAAGAGGAAGAGGATGAGTGGCCAAGCCTGCCGGACGAGGTTGAACTGCCCAACAACGGGAATGAGGACGACGAACCCATCCTGGGTCCGCTGATGGGAGTGCCAAACGCGAAACCTGCGCCTGAAACCCGGACGCCCGACGATGAATTCAAGGAAATGCTCGGCGAGATCGACGAGATTGAAGCCGGCGCAGCCAAGGAAGCTGAGTCCACTTCCGCCGACGCTCTTCGAAAGTTCATCGACCGCGAGGACTACGATGAAGGGTTGAATTTCGCGGACAAAGCCCTGTCAGACAACCCCGACGATGCGGTGACTCTCGCTCTCAAAGGCAGCATCCTCCTGTCCCTGGACCGGGCGGAGGAAGCCCTGGAAGTTCTCAACAGGGCAATTCAAAAGGACCCGCGCCATGCCGATGCCCATGTCTACCGCGGCCGGGCCTATTACGACCTGGAGGTCTATGACAAAGCGTTCGAATCCTTCGAGAATGCGATCAGGGTTGAAACAGGCAATGTGGAAGCCAGGCTCATGATGGGAGAGTGCCAGCTTGCCACCGAAAAGTACGATGACGCGATCCATTCCTTCAGCGAGGTCATCGAGCTCGACAAGGAGAATACCGCCGCCTGGCTTGGGATTGGCGACGCCTTCATGGGGCTGGACCGCGAGGATGACGCCTCGAAATGCTATGAGAAAGTTACCGTTCTGGACCCGGGCGACCCGGATGGGTGGAGCAGGATGGGCGATGTGCTGGTCATAAAGGGAAGATGGGGCGGGGCCCTCCAGATGTACAGCAGGGCCATCAAGGTCGATGCCGAATACGAGGACGCCTATCTCAAGAAAGCGACGCTTTTAATGAAGAGGAATATGGTGGAGGAAGCGGACGCTGCATATGCCCAGTTGCTCGAAGTTTTCCCGACTCACCCGGATGCTCTCAATGGACGGGTCGAGTGCCAGATCCGCAGGGGAAAATGGGGCGCGGCGCTCCAGTCCCTCAAGTCGGTCCTGAGGCTGCACCCGGACAATGCCAAAGCCTGGGCATTGCAGGGAGACGCTTTCAGGGAAGACGGGCGTGTCTCGGAGGCGAAGAAACCTTACGATACCGCATTGGCTATGGACCCCGATGATTTCACGGCGCTCCTGGGGAAAGGCCGGCTGATGCTCGACAACGGCGGGTACAACGAGGCAATAGAGCTTTTCCGCAAGGCCATCGACATCGACCCGGAGAATTCCTTTGTCTGGAGATACCTTGGGGACGCCCAGAGGGAGATCGGCAAGGAGAAGGAATCACTCAAGTCGCTGGAGATGTCGGTCGACCTAGGAGACAACATCCCGGAGAACTGGATGGCCTATGGCAGGGCGCTCCACGAGTCCGGCCGTTATCCTGAAGCCATCGAATGCTTCGACCGTGTCACGAAGTTGAGCCCGAACAGCCAGGAAGCGGAGAAATGGCGCGAGCAGAGCGCCAAGAGGCTCTTGAAGGAGGCGGGACATTGAGTTTGGATATCTGTCGTCTGCCGCATACCGGCACGGGGGTGAATTGAGATGCTTGGCTGGAACCCCGCACCCAACCGGCTCGTCACCATAATAAACGACATGCCCCAGGAGGAATTCCTGGCTGTCACATCCAAGCTTCTCAAGGAGATGAGGTTCAACATTACCAAGGAAGACTCGACAGGCAAATACCTCGAATTCGAGGCCACCAGGGAGGGCGAGGACCCGGGCAGGGTCTTCCTAATCAGAGCCGTGAGAGGTTCGAAGAAGGTCACCCCCGAGGAGCTGCAGACGGCCGTCGGCAGGAAGAAAGGTGCCACGGAGATGAGCCCGGTCTTCATCTCGACCGGCGGGTTCACTGAGGATGCGGACAAATACGGGGAACTGCTGAACATCAGCCTGGCTGACGGGGAGAAACTCAAGCTTCTGCTCCAGAAGTTCAACATGGCTGACGAACTTGAAGAGAGGGCCAACAAGAGGACGGTCGAGAGCGAGGGCGATCGGTTCCTGCCCAGCATCGACGAGCTCGAGAACAACATGAGGTGGGGCAATGACTTCTATGCCTCCGGTAATTTCAGAAAAGCTGTCGAGTATTACGATTCTGCGATTCGCCTGAAATCCCAGTATGATCTTGCCTGGCTCATGAAGGGGAATGCCCTCAGTGCCTTGGGCATGTACGAGGAGGCCGTGGAATCCTTCAAGAAGGTCCTGGAGTACAATCCGAACAGCGAGGAGGCATGGTACAACCTGGGAGCCACGATGTATCATATGGGCAGGTACGATGACGAACTGGCCTGCTACGACAAGGCGCTCGAGCTGAGGCCGGAGTTCGCCAAGGCTTGGAACAACAAGGGAGCCACGCTGCACCAGCTTGGAAAATTCGAGGAGGCGGTGATGTGCTATGACAGGGTTCTCAGGACCGAACCGGACAATGCGCACGTCCTCAACAACCGCGGGGTCGCCCTGAAGAATCTGAAGAATTACGATGAGTCCCTGAAATCCTTTGACAGGGCAATCCGTAAGAAAGAGGATTACACAGATGCCTGGCTTAACAAAGGAATCCTTCTCCAGGAGATGGGGCGATTCGACGATGCCGTGAAGTCATACGATGAAGTCCTTGGCAAGTGGAGGAGTCCGGAGGTTCTCTGTCAAAAAGGAACAGCCCAGGCAATGGCGGGAAAGTACCGCCAGGCCATTAAAAGTTATGACGAGTCCCTTGCCCTGAAACCCGGTTGGACCGTCGCCCTGGAGGAAAAGGGGAAGGCAGAGGCGATGCTGAGGGAGAGCGCAGCCAACGAGGCGTTGCTGGCACAGGAGAAGGCGCGCCAGGAGATTGGGAAACGGCCAACCGTCGCTCCCCCCAGACCCGAGCCCGGGGAGAGCTGCCCGAGATGCGGCGCACCGCTCGGCCCGAGCGCCAGGTTCTGTCCCGGATGCGGAATGCCCATCACCGAGGACGGCGAAATGCCCCTGCCGGTCGGAAAGCCCGTCCAGCTGGAAGCCATCGAGGAGGAGGAAGCGCTCAGAAGGGCACTGGACAGGGAGGAATACCTTCTCGACAGATCACGATTGCTGCGGTCAAACAACCAGCTGGATGCCGCGCTGAAGGCCATGGAAGAGGCCCTGGGAATAAGCGAGAGGGCGGAGGCATGGCTGGAGAAGGGCATCGTCCAGGGCACCATGGAGAGGTGGAAGGATGCGGCAGGCTCATTCGACCGCGCCCTTGCTGCAGAGCCTGACAATTTCCTGGCCCTCTGTAACAGGGAGATCGCGCTCACCAACATGAACAGGCTCGACGCTGCGCTGGAAACGAACAGGAAGATCACAGAAATGGAACCGGATTGGCTGCAGGGATGGCTCAGGCGCGCAGGGCTTTTCATCAGGCAGGGAAAGCTGCCCGAAGCGGTGGAGTGCCTCGACAAGGCCACCGAGGTCGCGCCCGGATTTGTCGAGATATGGAATGCACAGGGGGTTCTCCTGATGCACATGAAGAAATTCGATGAGGCGGTCCTGTCCATGGACAGGGCCATCCAGATCGATCCGGACTTTGCCGAGGCCTGGAGCAACAGGGGGGCGGCGATGATCGCCGAGGGCCAGTTCGAAAAGTCCATCCAGTACCTTGACAGGGCCATCGACATCGACCAGGAGAATCCCGACGCCTGGGGCAACAAGGGGAGCGCGCTTTACAGCATGGGCAGGATGGAAGAGGCCATCGAATGCTTTGACGAGGCTCTGACTATTACAAGAACGGAATTCCTGCTGAACGCAAAGGGCTGGGCGCTGCTGGGGAACGACGACCCGTCCGCGGCCATCGAGGCCTTCGACGAGGCCATCGCAATGGACAGGGACTACGCAGAGGCATGGAACAACCGCGGCGTGGCATATTCCCGGAAGGGAGAGATCGCCGAAGCCTTCGACTCGTTCGAAACTGCCCTCTCGCTCGCCCCGGATTTCGAGGATGCACGCAAGAACAGGAATGCCGCTGCCAAAAAGATAGAGCAGAGTGCCGGAGAGCCGAAAACAGGTAAATCGGGCGGAACCAAGCCAACGACCAAGATAAAGGGCAAGCCCGAGTTCGAGGAGGCGGTGAAGGCCGCCGAGGAGCTGGAAGAGGAAGATATGGAGGCCGAGGAGTTCCGGTGCCCGCACTGCAACGCGCTCGGTTCGCTGGATGACGTTTTCTGCGAGAAATGCGGACAGAAATTCACCGTGACCATGAAGGAGGATGCGGCCGAGGAGAAGCTCGAAGATTTGCTCGAAGAGGGAGAGAAGAAACCTGCCAGGAAGGCCGGAAAGAAGAAAAAGCAGGCCAAGAAGACCAGGCAGGACATCATAGAGGAGATGGTCACAGTTCCGGGCGTGGGATATGCCAAAGCCGGCCTGATTGCCGATGCTGGCTATGATTCCGAGGCAAAGCTCAGGAAGGCCGATGCCGAGGACCTGGCTAGTATCCCGGGGATTGGGGAAGGGCTGGCGCGCAAGATTAAACGCAAGTTCAAAGGATGAGAGAAACGATTCAGTGCAAGAGCTGATTAATATGTTTCGCCCGACGAATATGGGTCGGGCGAGTACCTGGCATCCCCGGGCCAAGGCCCGGGGTTTTCCAGGATATAGTAAACAGAACGGGTCAATTGAACTCAAAATGAAGATAGAACCCCGCCCTCATAAGCATTGTAGCTCATTGACATTTGTCAACATCAATGCGAATGAGACTAATTGCTCATTATCATAAATGAACCGCAATTAGTTGCACAGGCGGGGCATGCTGGGGTAAAATGCCTCTCAGAATATATAGAGTTCAAATCTTGGTAAGAGCAAACACGCGCGCATTCTGGACGCCCGGAACGGAGCCGATGGTCTGCTCGAGCCTGTCCATCATGCCTTCCTCGTCCTCGACCACGATGTTCATCATGAGCGCCTGGAGGCCGAACGCTATCGGCTTTATCTCGACCTGCTCTATCTTGCCGGTGCCCCTGACCTTGTCCTCGACATCCGCCCTCATCTTGCCGAGGTCTATCTCCAATCCTTCCGGCATTATCTCGAATGTCACCAAAACCTGTCCCATGCAATCACCTCACGGGCCCGCGTATCCGCAGTCCGGGCATCCGTACTCCACACTCTGGTCTCTGCACTGGGCGCACCTGCCAAGCTCTTTCACTCCGCAGCCGGGGCACTTGAATACCACGTCGCCCTTTCCTGTCAATCTGGTGCCGCATGAGGCACAGGCATGTTCCTTGTCCATGATTATCGAGCATCGGATATTCGCAGGGGGTATATATTTTTGTATGATAAGTCCCGGCCCTAAGTCCAGCTGACACTAGAGCGATAGAACCACCCAAAGGGTTAAATCGGGCATCGTTTTTCCCAAGTTATGGTTTCCAAGCCCGAGATAATGAAGCTTCTTTCGGGATATGACCCGGCCAGCATCACAATTGCGACCGTCTGTTCTCATAGCTCGCTCCAGATCTTCGCCGGCGCCCGCAAGGAGGGGTTCCGCACGCTGGGCATCGCCATCGGCAAGGCCCCGAAATTTTACGACGCTTTTCCGCTGGCCAAGCCGGATGAGTTCTTCGTCGTGGACAAGTACGAGGACATAATAGCCAGGGCCGGGGAGCTGGCAAAGAAGAATGTCATCCTGATACCGCACGGCTCCTTCGTGGAATACCTGGGAGCCAAGCGCTTCGCCGAGATACCGCTGCCCACATACGGGAACCGCGCGGTCCTGGAATGGGAGTCGGACCGGGATATCGAGAGGGACTGGCTCACCTCGGCGGGATGCAAGATGCCAGGGCTCATCAAGAACCCGAAGGACATCGACCGGCCGGTGCTGGTAAAATACCACGGCGCGAAAGGCGGCAGGGGCTTTTTTATCGCCAAAGATTACAAGGACTTCAAGATGGGAATAGACCTCAGCCAGAAATTCAATATACAGGAATATATATTAGGCACTAGATATTATTTGCATTACTTCTATTCCCCGATAAAAAAGGAAGGATACCAGTTGTCCAAGGGCACGCTGGAGCTCATGGGCATGGACCGTCGTGATGAAACAAACATAGACGAGATCTACAAGCTGGGTGCGCAGGAGGAACTGAAGCGGCTTGACATCTACCCGAGCTTCGTAGTTACCGGCAACATACCGTTGGTCATCAGGGAATCCCTCCTGCCGAAGGTCTTCGAGATGGGCGAGAAGGTCGTCGAGCGCTCAATCGAACTATTTGGCGGCATGATTGGCCCGTTCTGCCTGGAAACGATTGTCAATGACAAGCTGGAGTTCTATGTGTTCGAGATATCTGGGAGGATAGTGGCTGGCACCAACCTGAATGTCTCAGGCTCGCCTTACTCTGACATGATAGAACCCGGGATGTCCACGGGGCAGAGGATAGCCCGCGAGTTGAAGGAAGCTATCAATACAGGAAAATTGGAAGATATTGTCAGTTGAAATCACGGGGCGGCAGAAGTTATCATGCTCCAGATGAACCATAACACCAACAGGATCAATCCCGCTGCTATCAGGAACCCGACAAGCTTCGCGCTTCTGGAATATGGGATGTCGGATTTCACAGCGGAACCCGAGTAATACGTGGGCGCAATTCCGCTCCCGCTAAAGACTGGCACATTTGGCCTGCTTCCCCTCGTCTGCCTCTCTCTGGTCATGAAGTTCATCATCGTAAGCATTCTATTTAACTCTTTTGTGGGAATTCCCAAGGTAGATAAAATTGGCTAGGTTGTATAGATTGGTCTTTGGTCCACTCATTATGCCGATTTAAACACCCCCCAGCCCTCACAGGCTGGGTGCCCTAAGTATGAAAAACGGAATCGTGTCACATGCTTGATTAACAATTCAAGTACCTCGCCCTTGCAACTAATAGCCAGTTCAAAATGTATGTGGGCCATTAGTCTCACTCGCATCGATGTTTGTAAAAGGCAACTGAGCTACGATGCTCGTACAGGCGAGGCATGCTGATTGGTTTTGAGAGTATACGCTACGCTAAGCTTGAGGCTCGTTTGGGAAAGTAGTGGTGTGCTACTTTCCCATATCGCCCCAGACCTCTGCGAACCGGTCGACCACCGAATCGAGGAAGCTGGCCTTGTAGGTGAGGATCACTCTCGCAGTGTTCTCGGGATCAAGGACGCGGTAGTTGGTGGCCCGCCCGTCCTTCTCCGTTCCCACTATGTTGGCCTCTGTCAGCTTCTTGATGTGAAACGATAATGTGGATTTGGATATCTTGAACTGCGCCAGAACGTCCTGGAAGCTCGCATTCGGATTCAGCATGAGGTGGATGACGATGCGCCTCGGTATCTCCTGGCGCAGCAGGGAGACGGCAGCCTTGTCCCCGAAACTGAATCCCTCCCTGACGAAGTACCGCTTGCGGTTCCCCTCCCGCTCGGCCATCAGGATCTCCTTCTTCTCCATGTAGTTGAGATTGTACTCCAGGACTCCGATTGCCAGGCCCAGCTCCTTCTCCATCTCCCGGAGGTACATTCCGGGGTACTTGGTAAGCAGTTGGTATATCTTCCTGCGGTTCTCGAGTTCCAGGACATCCTCATTCATCAGCTGGCTCCGTTATTTCTTGACCACGCTCAGGTACAGGAACACCATGATGGCGAAGTCCAGCATCGTAACCAGCATCGACGAGTCGAACACATCGCCTATGCTTTCAACGAAGAGACCGAGGGTCAGAAGCAGGCCCTTCACGAAGAACATCGCGAATGCCAGGCTCACGAGGAGCAGGCGCCGCCTTCCTACCCTTTTGTATGTCACGGCGGAGATGACGAACAGTATCAGGGAAAAACCCAGCAGTGCCACTCCGAAGAATAACTTCAAATTGTCCATAAGGCCACCGCCCGTGTATCGGCTAGATATTCCTAATACTTTCGGAGACCACCTATACAATTTTTTATACCATGAGAGGACGATATATGTCGGCAATGTCGCAGGCGGATTTCTCGGAACAGCGTAACAGGGAGGCAGATTTCACTTCCATGACTGGTGATGTCGCAGGCGGCTCCTCGGCAGCGCTCTGCTCGGTCTGCAAGGGCTCGCGGCTCCTGTGCGGGAAGGACAGATGCCCGGTGGTCACCAGGTATCATGCCCATCTCAAAGCCAGTGTCAGGTTCTCGGAGAACATGGCGGGCTCCTCGCCGCCCAGCGTGTTCGTGGGCCGGGCCGGGTACCCGAAGGTCTATGTCGGGCCGATGGTGCCGCCGGTGATGGGCGATACCGAGATAATGGACATGCCTGAGATGTGGGTGGGTAAAAGCATCGACGACATCCTGGGGTACAGGATGAACCTGGTGAGGGGGATGCATGCCGTGGATGTCCATGCAGTTGAGAACTCCGGGCGCATAGTCGATGAGACCCGGGAGCTGGCCATGGGGCACGGTACAGCTGACCTGGAAGCGGTCTTCCACAGAAGGCCATGGGGCAAACTTACCTTCGACGACAACACCCAGCCTTTCGGACCCTCGGCGCCCCTGAAATCCTTCGACATAAACAGCATCAAGATAGACCAGCGCATCGACCGGGCCTATTCCGACACCGACCTCAAAGCTTCGGAAGCGGTGATCGGTCTTTACGGAAACGGTATAATGCTTTCCAGGCTGCAGAGGGCTTTCAGCGTTGGGGCCTTCGGCATCGGAAGGAACCGTAAGTTCGTGCCCACCAGATGGAGCATCACGGCAATCGATGACACCCTGGGAAAGAACCTGCTTCTCAAGACCAGGGACGCGCCCCTGATAACGGATTTCGAGGTCTACGAGACAGAGAGCCTGGACAACCGATGGGCCGTGCTCATGATGCCGTGCACCTGGAGGTACGAGCTCATCGAGGCCTGGTACCCGAGGAGCGTCTGGAATCCCTACGGCCAGGGCATAGAGATAATCTCGGACTGGGAGTTCTACAAGCCGCGGAAAACCTATGCGAAGATAGGCGGATGCTATTACTCGGCAAGGCTGGCTGTGAACGAGAATCTTACTGCCCGCAACCGCCAGGCAGGGGTCGTGATATTCAGGGAGGCGCATGCCGGCTACATCATGCCGGTCGGCGTGTGGAATGTCAGGGAGAACGTCAGGGACGCGGTCAGGAAGGCCCCAAGAAAGTTCCCGGCACTGGGTGATGCGCTCGCTTACATCCAGACCAAGATGGACATACCCCTTGACCGCTGGATAAGGACCAGCGGCATCCTGAAGGACATGCTCCACCAGAGAAGGATCGAGGATTACCTGGAAGGCCGGGCTGAACCGGACACGGAGGCGCGCGATGAGGGTCACGGAGTCGAAGGCCAGCATAGCACTGAGCCCGTCTAGGCTTCCGGGCCTGGATTGGGCGCTGAATCCCTACAGGGGCTGCGGGCATGCCTGTGTTTATTGTTACTCGCCGGACGTCCTGCGCCTTGACGGGAAGGAACCCTGGGGCAGCTTCGTGGATGTGAGAAGGAATCTGCCGGTGCTCCTGGCCAGGGAGAAGAAGAACCGGGTGGGTGTCGTGGGGATCGGGACAGTAACGGACCCGTACCAGCCACTGGAGGAAAAGGCCATGCTCACCAGGTATTGCCTGGAACAGCTGGTGGTAGGGGACTGCACAGTCTGCATCCAGACAAAATCGGACCTGGTCGTGAGGGACATCGACATCCTTCGGAAGATGAAGGAACCGGAAGTGGGTTTGACGGTAACCACCATGGATGCTGAGCTTGCCGGCCGGCTGGAGCCGGGCGCGCCTCCGCCCGCAAGGCGCATTGCGGCGCTCGGGAAGCTCTCGGATGCCGGTATAAGTACCTGGCTGTTCCTCGGGCCTGTCATCCCGGGGCTCAACGATGGAACCGGGCAGCTTGCCGAGGTGATAGAGGCGGCCAAGGCGGGTGGCTGTCGAAAAGTGATTTATGACAGGCTGCGCCTGAAACCGACGGTCGTGGAGAGGATGAGGAAATGGATGGGGCATGCCGAATCGGACAGGGCGTTTGGATTGGCCGGGGACAGCGTCTGGCAGGCCAGGGTATCCGCTGAAATAGAGAAGCTATGCAATGACGCGGGAATAGTCGCCGAAAAATCTTTTCGATGAATCTGGATTATGCGGTTTTCATCTGCTCGAGGGTCTTGTTGAAAAAGGTCGCGTCCACGATTCTCACGTCGTCGATTCTCTCGCAGTCGCTGACATATCCGAACCAGTAAACGATTATTCCGGGGCCGAATATCTGGGTGTAGGGGATTATCTGCTTTTTATTGTTCCGCCTGACCTCGTGGGCGCTGCCGAAGTTGGCCTTTGACTCGAACCAATGCACCTTCATCCCGTTGATCTCGACGGGTTCGTTGAGCAGGCAGTCCGGGGTCTTCTGATATTCGCCCCTCAGGTCGTTCTCCGTGCGGTACTCCAGGCAGTTCCTGTCCAGCCACTCGCATAGGCGGGCCTCGCCCTTCTTGCCCCTCTGGTACTGGACGTCCATGCCGGCGGGCGAGTAGATTATGTCCTCGCGCACGACGTCGGTGAACTCCTTCTTCAGGCGCTTGTCCTCTATCGTGTTGGGGGCGCGGATGTAGTTCCAGAATTCCTTCCTGGGCATTCCGTTCTGCTGCATGAGGATGAGGCTCAAAAGGACGGGGGGGAATATCTCCTTGTGTGCGAGCTGTGCCAGAGTGGTCCCCTGCTTCCACTCGCTCAGGAGCCGGTTCGCGCGGTTCTTGACCTGGTAGTAGCGCCTTGTCGAGTCGCGGGTGACTCTCTGGGTGTATATGATTAAAAGTAACTCGCGGTTCAGATTCTGGTCTCTGGCCAATTTACCGATGTCTGAAGGGAAGCACAGCTTGTTGGCCAGCTGATTATATTCCTGGGTGTTCATGAGAACTCTCTCGAATATTATTGGTCTTGGAATAAATAATACTTATTTAAGGTTTTGTATATTAAAATCTTACGCTAGGCAGTATATAAGAATTTCCCGGAATCTGACACGAAAGAAAAACAAGAAAGATGTTCCAAACACTTTTATCCAATCGGGGATTAGCGTTTCGCATGTGCCCGCCCGACGAGCATGAGCTCGGGATGACAGAGAAGAAAGTGCTGATTGCCCTGGTGAAACTGAAAGGGTTCGGCACGCCGGAGCAGCTTCAGGAGGCTCTTCTTCCAGAGAGAGTTTCCAAACTCTCGGCCAGGCTCAGGAGCACTCTTGAGACAGCCTTCGAGGATTCCGGTATCCAGATAGGGGAGCATCAGAGGGCCGTTTTGATAGAAGCCTTCTTGAAGGACTGCATCTCGGACGACGAGAAGCTCATGAACGCCCAGGTGCTGGCAACTATTATCAGCCAGCTTTCCAATCAGATCCTTGCCCAGGACGTTCCCGGCCAGAGGAACACCATCGGAAAGATACTCGGCGAGGTAGTTCCTGCCGTTGTGAGTTCACTCGGGGAGATAGCCGCCTCGGACGACAGGGGATTCGTCAGCAATGTCGAGGTGATGAACGCATGCTCCTGGCTCCGCTCGAAGGGGCTTGCCGAGATGTCGGAGAAACTGGACAGGCATTACTCCCTGATGTCGAAGCGCCAAGGCACCCTGGACCTCCCCGAGAGGCGCGCCCTGAAGGCCCTGAAGAAGGCCCACGGGTCGATGACCGTCGATGAGCTCCGCAAGGACAAGAACCTGAGATCCGAGGATGTGCCGATTGCCATGGGCTGGCTGAAGCGCAAGGGCTGGGCCGTTATCGAGAAGAAGGCAGGCGAGACCGTGCTGGAGCTCACCCAGGACGGCAAGAACATGCTTGCGAAGAAGGGCCTGGACGAGGAATTGATCGACAGGCTGGCCGCGGGGGAGATCCACGAATCCGAGGCCGAGAAGGACATCATCGACAGCCTTGTCAAGCGGCAGGACATCGTGAAGGTTAGGGAAGAGATAGTCAGGACCATCATAATCACCCAGGAAGGGATCGACCG
Organism: Methanomassiliicoccales archaeon UBA147; assembly: GCA_002496385.1. Taxonomy (GTDB): domain Archaea; phylum Thermoplasmatota; class Thermoplasmata; order SG8-5; family SG8-5; genus UBA147. The sequence continues at coordinate 20,920 of DAJR01000056.1, forward strand.
GGTAAACGCCGGCCTCGACACGTCGCCGGAGATATCAAGCCTCACCCCCGAACTCATCAAGGCCGGAACGTGGCGCACCGCCAATATCAGGAGATACGACATCGGCACATTCGCGCCCAACCTCAACGGCGGGAAGATGCACCCGCTCCAGCAGTACATCGAACGCGTCAGGGCGATATTCCTGAACATGGGATTCACAGAGATCGACTACGGATATGTTCAGTCGGCATTCTGGAACATGGACGCGCTTTTCACAGCCCAGGACCATCCCGCCAGGGAGCTTCATGACACGCTTTACCTCAGGCAGCCCTCCGCCATCGGCCTGCCAGATGGCAAGTTTGTGGAGCGCGTCAGGCGGATGCACGAGGAGGGGGACGAACATTCCGATGGCTGGCAGTATGACTGGCAGGAGGCGGAGGCCAGGAAAGCCCTTCTGCGGACCCACACGACAGTCAACACCATCCGCTACCTTGCGGAGCATCCTGATCCGCCTGTCAAGGTCTTCTCGGTTGGGCCAGTATTCAGGAAGGAGGCAGTCGACTCGACTCACCTCCCCGAGTTCATCCAGGTCGAGGGCATAGTGATGGAGGAGGGAGCCGACCTCCCGATGCTTGTCGGCCTCCTGAAGGAATTCTATTCCAGGATGGGAATCAGCGACCTGCGGCTGAGGCCGGGGTACTTCCCTTACACAGAACCGAGCCTGGAACCCGAGATATTCCACAACGGGAACTGGATGGAACTGGGCGGGGCAGGGATCTTCAGGCCCGAGGTGACAAAGCCGCTGGGGGTTGAGCACCCCGTGCTGGCCTGGGGCTTGGGACTGGAGAGGCTCGTCATGACGGTCCTGGGTCTGGACGACATTCGCAAGCTTTACGTTTCGGACATTGACTGGCTGAGAGATTCGCCTTCTATCAGGTGAGATTCCGATGAAATATGCCCGGGACATGCTGGAAACGATCGGAAAGACCCCCATGGTCCGCATAAACAGACTGAATCCGAACAGTTCCAACATCATTCTGGCAAAGCTGGAAAAGGCCAATCCCACAGGCTCGGTGAAGGACAGGGTCGCGCTTTCGATGATAGATGATGCAGAGAAGAGCGGCCGTCTGAAGAAGGGGATGACCGTCATCGAGGCCACGAGCGGAAACACCGGAATAGGGCTGGCTTTGGTGTGCAATGTGAAGGGCTACAGGCTCAGACTGCTAATGCCGGAAAATGCCAGCGAAGAGAGGAAGGCCATCATCAAGGCATATGGCGCGGACATAGTACTAACGCCGGGGGAGAGGGGCATAGACGGAGCGCAGGATATGGCAAGGGAGCTTCAGGCTTCATCCCCGGAAGAATACTTCTGGACGAACCAGTACATGAACCCAGCCAATCCGAAAGCCCACTCGGAGGGGACAGGTCTCGAAATCCTTGACGATACCGACGGGAAAGTGACTATGCTGGTGGCGGGGATAGGCACCTCGGGCACCCTGATGGGGGCGTCGGACATTCTGAAGAAATACAACGAGAATATCAGGATAATCGGCGTGATGCCGAAACCGGACACGAGAATCCAGGGCCTGAAGAATCTGATAGTCCAATACGTGCCGGGAGTGTTCAGGCCCGAACAGCTTGATGAGATAGTGCATGTCGAGGATGAGGATGCTTTCAGGATGGCCAGAAGGCTCACAAAGGAAGAGGGCATTTTTTCCGGGATGAGTAGCGGCGCGGCGATGCATATCGCGGTCGAGATGAGCAGAAAATATAACAACCAGATAATCGTGGTGCTGCTGCCTGACGGTGGCGAGAAATACCTGAGCACCGACCTTTTCCAAACCCAGCCGGGCGAGTGAATTTTATTCCGCCGGGAATGAAACCCTCAGAAATGAATAAGTAGTATCGTTATATCTAGCAAAAGCAAATTCAATCGTCGGGCGGAATCATGATAATGGATGGAATTTCAGACACGGAATCGAGATTCGTAGGCAGGGAAAAAGAACTAAAGACCATCGAACGGATCATACGGGAGGTGGCTACTGGCAGAGGTCAGTTCGCTGTGGTGAAGGGCGAGGCCGGGATCGGCAAGACAAGGTTCGTCAGCGAGGCATCGGGCATTGCCCAGGCCGAGGGCTTCGAGTTCCTCACAGGAAGATGCCTGTCCCTCGAACAGAGCGAGCCGTACCAATCTTTCATGGAAGCCCTTTCGGGCAAATTGGACGAAGTCGCCAGTGAGGATCACAACGATATGCCGCTCGGCCTGATGGGGATGGGGGATTCCGTCTCCCACGGGAACATGCCGCTGGGTTTGATCCCAATCGCGCAGACCCCGACCCCGGACATAACCAAGATAGATATCCAGTCGGAAAGAGACAGGTTTTTCGAGAAAGTGCTGGCAACCTTGGAGAAGAGCTCGGTCAGAAAGCCGATCTTCCTGTTCATCGATGACCTCCAGTGGGCGGATGCGGGCACCCTTCAAATGCTGGTCTACATCGCCAGGAACCTTGCAAACTCGCGCATACTTCTCTGCACCGCCCTTAGGAGCGAGGAGGTCGATTCCGAGGGGAAGCCGCTGGCCGTTTACGAGCATTTCAACCAGGCGATGAAGGGCATTGCTCTCACCCAGATATCGCTCGATAGGATGTCGAGCTCCGAGATTTCCGAGATGATCATGAACATGCTCAATATCAAGACGATGCCGTCACAGTTCTCAGAAAAGCTGTATGAGGAGAGCTCTGGAAACCCGTTCTTCGTCGAGGAGGTCCTGAGATCGCTCATGGACGAGGGCATCATTCTCAGGCACGGCCACATCTGGGACGCAGGTGTTGACCTGTCCAAAATACGCATCCCGAACACTATCAAGGAGGTCATCAGCCACAGGATCGCGAGGCTCGGGGAGGATGACAAGAAGATGCTCAGGTATGCGGCCGTCGCCGGGGACTCGTTCTCCTTTGCAATTCTGAAAGATGTCACCGGCATCCCGGAAGAGACCCTGCTGGACTCCCTCGACAGGCTGATGATGGCCGACATCGTCCAGGAGATTCCAAACACGCCTGACGAAGAGTACCGGTTCGACCACAAGCTCATAAGGAGCGTGATATACGAGGATATGAGCCAAAGCAGGGTAAGGATGATGCACAAGTCCGTGGGCGAGGTCATCGAGAAGCTCTACCCGAACAGACTGGCAGACTGGTCTTTCGACCTGGCAAGGCATTTCAACCTCGGCAAACAGACACAGAAGACCTACCACTACTCCATGATGGCAGGGGACAAGGCTTTCAAGTCGCTGGCTTTTGACAGGGCGGTCGAATTCTACACGACCGCGCTCAGGACCATCGATCTGCTCACTCCGGTCGAGGGCTTCAACCGGGAGGGGGAGAAACTTCGCATCCAGATGCTTGTGGGAAGCCTTTACTCCGGACTCGGTTTGTGGAACAATGCGGTGAAATCGTACGAGGACGCGCTGAGGACCGCCAGGAAACCAGGCAACGAGAGCACGGAGGTGATGGCGCTCATATCACTCGCCCACTCCAAGCGTTCCGTCGGGAACAATATTGATGCCGAGAAGGATTACCTGCAGGCGGCCGATATCGCTGAAAAGATGGGGGACATGCAGAACATGGGTGAGATACAGCGGGGGCTGGGGTATGTTCACTGGAGGCGGGGGGAGAATGATGAGGCGATCGAGCATTACAACCAGAGCATAAGTTTCTCCATGAAGGCGGGAAACCTGTCTTCGATGTCCAAGACTTTCATAGAGCTCGGGAATGTGTACAACAACTGGGGACAGTACGAGAAGGCCATCGAGTACTATGATAAAAGCATCAGCGAACTTGAGAAGCTCGGGGACTACTCCGAATTGGCCAGAGCATACAACAACATCGGCGATACATATCTTCACATGAAGCAATGGGGGAAGGCCATCGAATCGCTTGAGAAATGCCGCGTGGCTTCTGATAAGATAGGCAACAGGAACATGCTTGCCTGGGCGCTGTTCAATTCCGCGGAGGCATTGGCCAACACGGGGGATCTGGACAAAGCCGAGAGCTACTGCATTACCGCCCTCAATATTTGCGAGAGCCAGGACGACAAGATAGGCATGAACGGAATATTCCGCTGCCTCGGAATAATCTTCAGGTTCAGAAAACAGTGGAATAAAGCCATCGAGAATGCGAACAAGAGCATAGTAATCCTGGAGATGCTTGATATTCCATTCGACCTTGCGACCACCTACTTCGAGCTTGGCCTCATCTACCGCGACATGGGAGAGATAAAAACTGCGATAGACAATTTTGAAGTGGCCAAGGATTATTTTGAATCGGTGGGCGCAAAGAGCCAGGTCGCGGAAACCCAGAGCATCATGAAAGAACTGGAAGCCACCGGTACATGAGGGATTGGATGACCAGAGATTACTCACCGGCTGTCCTTGAGAGAAAATGGCAGGAGAGGTGGCAACAGGCCAAAATATGGAAAGCGACTGCCCAACCCAGTAAACCGAAATTCTTTCTGATGTTCGCGTATCCGGGTGTATCAGGGTATCTCCATGTCGGGCACATGAGAGGCTACACATACAGCGACGTGATAACCAGGTACAAGCGGATGGCCGGTTTCAACATCCTCTTCCCGGTGGGGGCCCATCCGACCGGTAACGTCGCCATCACATTTTCCAGGAAGATAGAGCGGGGCAACCCCACAACCATCGACATCCTAAAGGCCAACGGATGCACGGACGCCGAGATTGCACGCCTGAAAGACCCGCTGTACGTGGTGAAATTCTTCAGCCAGGTATACATCAACGAGTACTGGAAGAAGTTCGGGTTCCTGGCCGACTGGGACAGGTTCATGACCACCGTGGACCCAGGATACGGAAAATTCATCCAATGGCAGTTCAGGAAGCTGGACCAGAAGAAGATGCTCACCCAGAAACCGTACTACGGGACCGCGTGCATGAACTGCGGGCCTGTGGCGGTGGACGCTTCCGAGACAGACATCTCCCAGGGGGGAAAAGCCGAGAAACTGGAATTGACCCTGCTGAAATTCGAGATGGGCGATGAGTTCGTGGTCGCGGCGACCCTGCGGCCAGAAACAGTGTTCGGCCAAACGAATTTCTGGGCTAACCCGGAAGTGGAATATGTCAGGGCCAAGGTCGGGGACGAGGTCTGGATAATATCGGCCGAGGCAGCCGAGAAGCTGGGTTTCCAGAAGTATGTGGAAATCGTTGGCACAGTCAGCGGGAAGAGCCTCATCGGCAGGACAGTGAGAGCGCCCATCATCGAAACCAACATTCCCATACTGCCTTCAGCATTCACAGACCCGGACTACGGCACGGGCCTGGTCACGAGCGTTCCTTCGGACGCCCCCTACGACTGGATGGCCCTCCAAGACCTGGCAAAGGACGAGGCGGCGTGCAGGAGGTACGGCCTCGACCCGGAGGCTGTCAGATCTATCAGGCCAATCCCGATAATCGAGACGAAGGGCTGGGGCGAGAACCCTGCGGTCGAGATATGCGGGAAACTGGGCATCAGGGACCAGCAGGACCCGCGGCTGGAAGAGGCGACCAAGGAGATTTACAAGGCTGGGTTCCACACAGGCAGGATGAGGCAGAACTGCGGGAAGTTCGCCGGAATGTCTGTCTTCGACGCGAAGGACAAGGTCAAGGCCATGATGCTGAAGGCCGGCGTCGCCGATGTGATGTATGACATGTCCGAGCCTGTTATTTGCAGGTGCGGCGGAAAGGTGATTGTGAAGCTCATCCCGGACCAGTGGTTCATCGACTACGGGAACAGGGAGGCCACGCAGACAGCGAAGAATGCCGTTCCCGGGATGTTCATCCAGCCGCAGGAGTACAAGGACAACCTGCCAGGCATACTTGACTGGTTCAAGGAGAGGGCGTGCGCCAGGCTGGGCAACTGGATGGGCACCAAGTTCCCATTCGACGAGCGGTGGATCATCGAGCCAATCTCGGATTCAACGCTCTACTCGGCTTACTACATCCTCTCTGGGATGGTGGCCAGCGGAAGGATTGACCCGGAGAGGTTGAACGACGCCCTCTTCGATTATGTGTTCCTTGGGATAGGAAATGCGCAGGATGTTTCCAGGGCGACCGGGATAGCGGAAGGCGACATCTCCGAACTTCGGAGGGATTTCGAGTACTGGTATCCCCTCGACATCAACCTCGGGGGAAAGGAGCACATGAGCGTTCATTTTCCCGTGTTCCTGATGAACCATGCCGCCGTGCTCCCCGACAGCATGCCGGGAGGATTGTTCGTCAACTGGTGGATATCCGGCAAGGCCGGAAAGATGAGCAAATCGAAAGGAGGCGCGGAGCCGATACCGGACGCGGCCAGCACTTACACCGTTGACGGCCTGCGGCTCTATTACTGCCACAGCGCCAGCCCCCATGTCGATGTGGAATGGGATCCCGCTAGCGTCTTCAATTCCAGGAAAAGCGTGGAGCGCGCGTGGTACTTCGCCAATGAGCTTCTTGAGATGAAGGGCGGGGAAAGGCCGATAGACGCCTGGCTGGAGTCAAGGATGCACGGCCATGTTCAGAAGGCCCGCACCATGATGGATGAGTTCAAGCTGAGGGAAGCCGCGAACATAATCTATTTCGATCTGGCAAACGACCTGAGATGGTATCTGAGACGGGGCGGGGAGAACGCGTACCTGCTCAGGAAATCGGTGAATGCCTGGATCCCGATGATGGCGCCATTCACCCCGCACATGGCTGAAGAGCTCTGGGAGATTGCGGGCAACCCGGCTTTCGTTTCAACGGCGGATTACCCGAAGGCAGAAGAGTTCGGGCAGGACAGCCAGGCAGAGGAGGCCGAAAGGTATGTCGAGAGCCTGCTGGGAGACATATCCGACATCCTGAAGATGACCGGGATGAGCCCCAAGAAAGTGTGCCTCTACTCCGCCTTTGGATGGAAATACGACGTCCAGAGGATGATGGCCAAGGAAGGGATGGACATGGGCGCTGTAATGAAACACGCCCAGACTGTCCCGGAACTCAAATCCAGGTCCAAGGAGATCGGGGCCTTCGCCTCCAAGCTGATGAAGGAGATGAAAAGGTTCGGCGAGGGAGGCATGCCGGCCATGGCTATGGAAACAGAAATGGGATGGCTCGGCTCTGCAAAGGATTTCCTGGCCAGGGAATTCGGATGCGATGTGGTCATTTACACCGGGGATGCGCCCGACCTCTACGACCCCAAGAACAAAAGGAGCGTCGCGGTCCCCGGGAAGCCGGGGATTCACGTGGAGTGAGGTTACTGCGCAAATGCCGAGAACGCTCAGCCCTTCAGGACTGAGATGAATCGGCATAGGCAGTCGTAAATCCACCGTTGCATGCCGTTAGATTATCTGATATCGAAGCGACCCCGCTTCGATAATCAGGCATGCAACTGGCCTATGGAAAACTTCCAGCCCCGAATCAAATAGTAAAAAATGCAAGCGTGAACGCCAGCTCCTTTAGGGGCTGGTAGTTTACTCAATCCTTCGCTTTAACGAATGATTCGCCGCAGGCATTGCAGAACCCTGATAAATCATTATAAACTTTTATGTCGGGGGATTCGCATTTCGGGCAAATGTATTTCTTGTTTTTGTCCATGTAACCTGCGTTTTCTATGCCTGGCCCAAATATATGGGCTAAAATATCATGTATTTCAAAGTCGCCTTCGAACTTGTGGCCATTGATTATCACCGCCGGCGTTTTATTGACACCTGCAGTTTTGGCACGGATGGCATCCCCGGCCCTTGAAGTGTCATAGACCCTTAGCTCGAAACCGTGCTTGCTGGCAATGTCTTCCAGCAGCAATTTCAGCTCTTTGCCTTTAATCGAATAATCGACAAAGGTATCTTTTGCATGGAGAGTTTCCGGTTTTCCCCCCCAGTATCCCATGGGCGGCAGGTTTTGGGTGCCCACGCCCCTCACCACGCCTTTTTTGGTGGATAAATAGAGTTGGATTTCCATGACAATTCCTCAAATCCTAATTGATATTGGGTCTTAAATGCCTATCGGGAGTATTCCTATGCTCAGGTAGATTCAGAGAGTGCGCCCCTAACCTTACCCAGCAACTCGCACGCCTTGCAGACCGTACCCATCGTTGGCTCGCCGCATTTCTCGCATTGATTCAGCTTGGCCGGAGGGTAATGCTCCCGCAATGCAGGGATAATCTGGTCGTAGCTGCTGAGTATGGAGTGCTTCGTGCCCGGGGTCTCCTCCTCCAGCCGATTGATGAGCTCGAGGAAACCGAGCCGGTGCGCCCTGGGGCGGTAGGGGCAGTGGCTCTCGAGGAATGGAATCTTCTTCAGGTTGGCGTAGAGCACCATCTCCGACTCGGGGATCAGCCGCAGGGGGAGCATTCGCGGGACAAGGCCGTCCTGGACTTTCGTGTGTGGGCCCAACCGGACCATCCGTTGGATGTCGCCGTTCACGATGTTCATGAGCACGCTCTGGCTCATGTCATCGAGGTTGTGGCCGAATGCGATTTTCACCGCTCCCAGCTCCCTGGCCCTCCTGTTCAGGAGAGACCTCCGCAGGACGCCGCAGAACGTGCATGGGCGCCACTCCTCTCCCAGGCCCGCGACCCTGTCCATCGTGATGCCGAACGATTCCTCGAAACCCATGACCTCGCACGGGATGTCTCGGGAAGAGCAGAAGTCCTCCGCCAGCTTGATGGCTTTGCGGCGGTATCCCTCCAGGCCTTCGTCCACAATCAGGGTCACCAATTCAATGCCGCTTCTGGGGCCGAATGTCTCAGACAGAATAGATAGGACCGACATGGAGTCCTTGCCCCCGGACACGGCGATGGCCAGCTTGGATTCTTTCGCAAGTTTGCCCTGGAGCTTTATCTCCTTCCTCACCCGGGCCTCCACGAACTCGGCGAAATGTTCGCCGCAGAGGTCTGAGCCGCTGTAACGGATGTGAATCACGGGTTCTCTGCCGCATTTCGCGCAAATGTCCATGAGGGATGAAATGGAGGGGGCGTAATAAAATTTGCTCGAAAAGGTATTTATGCATCGAATAGTTTGCGCGGCCGTGGTGGAATAGTGATTAAAACATACATCGACGGGTTCGACGAGGCGCTGGCCGGCGGAATTCCCGAGGGGCACACAGTGCTGATATCCGGCACCCCGGGAACCATGAAGTCATCGGTTTGCCTGAACCTGCTCTACAAGAACCACAAGAACTCGAAGAAACGGAGCCTTTACGTATCCCTCGAGGAAACGAAGGAGAGCCTTCTGACCGGAATGGACCGGCTCAACATGCGGGATTTCGACGAGAAGGACCTGTTCATTGTGGATCTGGCAAGGCTGAGAATGGAGTACGACGAGGTCGACCAGATGCAGGACTGGATGAGATTCATCACCGAGTACCTGACAAGGCGCGTGAAGGAAGACAAGATTGACATCGTAGCCATCGACTCGCTCACCGCATTATATTCGCTCATAGAACTCGAGAAGCCGCGCCAACAGCTGTTCCATTTCTTCGGTTTCCTGAAGAAGCTGGGGGTCACATCCCTCCTGATATCGGAGATGAACCCGGGCTCGGATGCGTTCGGGCCTTACCGCGAGGACTTCCTGGCTGACGGAAACATCATGCTGAAGCTCCACGAGGTCGGAGACACCGGGGTACAGCTCAGGATCAGGTGCGTCAAGATGAGGCACATGAACCATGACAGGACCTACTTCGTGCTCATGCACAGAGGGGACAGGTTCCTGGTGACATCGGTGATATCAGAATAGATTCATCGACATTTTGCGGCCTTACACCCGGCACTTGCAGGCGGGGCATGCTGCCTAGAAAATGCCTTGCCAAGAGATAAAACAATTGAAGCTATTACGTTAATACGAGCCTCTGATCTTGTTGCGGTCCACAATCAGGCCGCCGCTGGTGACCACGAGAAGGTTCTTGCCGATTCCCGCGACATCGCCCTTTACGTCGGCGGCCACGGACTGGAGCTCTGCGGATATCCGCCTGAGGGCGAGCTCGTCGTTCGCCAGGGAGGTATAGTCGATGAGCAGGGTATGGCCGTCGTACAGGAGCTTGGTGAGCTGCTTGAGGTCCTCGAATCTGTATATTTCCGCCACTTTGATGCTGGCGCCCTGATGGGTGCCTGTGGCCTCGTCGCTGAAATGCATAGCGCCGAGGTCTATGTACTGCTCCTCGCCCGAAACGTGGCTCTGAGTCTTTTTAAAGTGCACTTTCTTTCCCATCGGATCCGTTGTCATGACAATCAACTTCCTGATACAACCCAAATCCCCTTTCCGAATATAAGCCTTTCCGAGAAAATATATGGTTCTAGGGTCTAGGGTCTAGGGTTGCTAACATATGTTTTATGCTGGCTGTTTATTACAGCCAGCATTCCCCAGACCCTTTACTGCATCTTGTGAGCAAAGACCCTAGCCCCTTTCTCACATTTTGCAGGCAAAGACCCTAGCCCCAATTCATTAAGCAAGTATTTTATAATGCGTCCATTTACATGCAGTTCAGAGTGCGGGTGTGAACCCGACAGTCACGGGATGCGTCCCGTCGGAGATGTGCCGAGCGGCATGTTCAGCATGCCGCGAGAAGGTGAATCCGCAAACATCCAGAAATGGAGAGTGTACACATGGCAACAAAAGCAGCAAAACCAGCGAAGCCCGCGGCAAAAGCCGCAGAGGCGAAAAAAGAAGAGGCACCTGCCCCGGCGACAGCAGCCGGAACAGCGGGCCACATCGGAATGTACGGGCGGATACGTGAGGCCTGGAAGAAGCCCCACGAATCCTACCTGAACGAACTCCAGTGGGAGAGAATGATAGAATGGCGCCAGCAGGAGGTCTTTTTCCGACTGGAACATCCCACGAGGCTTGACCGCGCAAGGTCACTGGGCTACAAGGCCAAGCAGGGCTATGTGGTCGTCAGGACCCGGGTCCGAAGGGGCAGCCTGAACAAGCCAAAGATCAGGAAGGGCAGGAGAGCCAAGCGCAGGGGCCGCGCCAAGATCACGATGTCCAAGAGCATCCAGCGAATAGCGGAAGAGCGCGTCGGCGCCAAATACCCGAACCTGGAAGTCCTCAACTCGTACTGGGTGGGCCAGGATGGAAGGCACAAGTATTACGAGGTCATCCTCGTGGACCCCGACCACCCCGTGATAAAGGCAGACCCCAAGATCAACTGGATATGCAATCCGGCCAACACCAGAAGGGCTGAGCGCGGGCTCACGTCCGCGGGCAAACGCGGCAGGGCGCTTCACAAGAAGGGCAAAGGCACGGAGAAGGCCAGGCCATCAAGGCGGTCCCACGGCAAGAAGATCAAGTAGATCCCTGACTCATGTTTGCAGAAAAGAGTTCAGCTTTCTGAAGTTCGGGGCTCGGGAAAAGGGAAGCGTACGGAATGGCTGTCGAGCACAGCCATTGCTTCCGTCGCCGAATCCCGCTTCCCGCAATAACAATTAACCAACCAGGTTCCCGCTTCCCGCAATAACAATAATTATAGCATTGGCCACTATCATGGCATTACTGTTTTATATGTTTTATAAGGCAAAAGTCAAGGAAAGTCAATAAAGCAATATCCGCACAAATCATTTTATATTCGTAAGTTATTATCACTTACAGGAAGAAAATGTCCGAATACGAGGATTGGCTGGACGAGAAACTCGGAAAAAACGTCCTGTGGACCGCAACTGCCCGGGGCAAGCTGCTCACCAGGGATCTGACCGGGGAGGGTGTGAAGGAATGCCTCCTTTCCGGCGAGAGGCGGGAGACAGTGGACACCGAAAGTGGCCCCAAGATAGTCATCGAGAAAGCATTACACGACCCAATCTATGAGGCAATGGTGGTCGTCTATGTCGACTGCGAGGATTACTACCTGATAATATCCAACCACCTGAGAAAGAGGAAACAGAAACGGAAGTGACCGAATGGCGAAGAAGATGAGATGCTACAAGTGCGACGGAACCCTGGAAAGGACCAAGGACAAGGTCGAGGTACTGGAGGGCAGCGGTTTGTTCGAAGAGACAGAGGTCTTCAAATGCGGCAAGTGCGGCGAGGTTCTCCTGGACTCGGACCAGATAAAGGCCCTCCGCAAGAAGACCGATGTCCTCAAGATAAGGCGTAAGCTGGGAATCAGCGGGAACGCCCTTGTCCTGAGGATTCCGAAGGACCTGCAGAAGTTCTACGGGCTCGAAGAGGAGGATTTCGTGGAGATAATCCCCATCAACAAGCACAGGTTCATTGTGGAAGTGGCTTGAACTATCCGGGCAAATATCGCCCGCATCAACCACAAGGGCGATGTGGTCTCGGTGTTCATGGAGACGGCCAGCGAGATAAGGCTGAAGGTGAAGCATGCCGGGGAGGCTCAGTAAACTACCAGCCCCTAAACAGGCGAGGCATAGCCTCGTCTTAACGCTAACCAAGTATGGTTAACGAAAGTGGCTGGCGTTTCTGGGTTGCATCAATGCCAGTGGATTCGGGGCTGTATGTTTACCATAGGGCAGTTATATGCCGAATCACAGATTCGGCAAACCCATTTTGAAATCTCAAAATGTAGCATGCCTGAATATCGAAGCTGGAAGGCTTCGATTTTCTTTGATTGTATGAGTACGGCATGCAACGGCATTTCACGTTTACTGCCCAACG
>DAJR01000032.1 GCA_002496385.1 Methanomassiliicoccales archaeon UBA147
GGCCGTGCTTACTATGACGATGTTGGATTTATCGATGTTCCTGGCCAGGTATGCTGTCACGAACAGAGATGAGTCGTCGGCCCAGTGTAGGTCTTCCAGCAAAAGGACGAGCAGGTTGCCGCCAGCCATCCTCCGGAGATTCGAGAGAACTGCATCGGATATCCTGTATCTCTCGCTGTCCAGTTTCAGGCCTTCCAGTTCCTTTCTCACGAGGAATTTGAGAGATGCGGCAGTTTCAATCTCGGCCAGTATGCCGTCCATTTCGGCCATGCGCCCGGACCAGTTATCCAGCATCTGCCCGAAATTCATCTCGATGCTGTTCAGGCAGCGTTTCAGCGCAGCCCTCATCTCGGCATGCTCCTGCCCCTTCACCACGGCTGTGAGGAACAGGCTCCGGCCGTGTTCTATCAATATCTTCATGTCTCCGTACTCAATGCGCCCGAGGCCTGTCTTCTGACCGCCGGACGAATCGAAGGAATCACGCACGAAGTCCTGTACAGCGGACAGCATGCCTGCGAATATGTCCGCATCCATGTCGTCATCGGCATCGGCCCGGGACTGGGCCAACAGCAGACCTGCCCGGTTGACCACGAATATCTTGGCGAATGACTGATGCTCCTGTTCCTCGAACAGGGGGGATTCCGTATGCCCTTCCAGGGCCGACGAGTACAGCTGGAATGGATGCGAGGAGTCGGGTTGCGCGGCTCCGTACAGTACGCGGGCGCCTTTCTGCTCGGCCAGGTTCCGGAATTCATTCATAAGATGCGTCTTACCCATGCCGGGTTCGCCGGAAATCAAGAACGAGGAACCCTCACCGGCAATTGCCCTGGCCAGGGATTGCGACAGTGCGTTCAGTTCTTCCCTGCGGCCAACCGAACCGTGCTGTCTGTCAAAGGGGTCATCCATGAACTAGCATAAGCGGCACAATATAGAAAAAGATGCCGCTGAGAGCGAAGATAACCTCCAAATACATCCCCCATAATCCAGCCCGCATGCGCAGGGACCTCCTCCACCTGATTGTGATAGAATCGCTTGTCACGGTTGCGGCAACGCTGGCTGGCGCTTTCAGCATCGTGTATCTCATTAACTCCGGATTCACTCTCTTCGAATCCTCGCTGTTCTATCTCCAGGGTTTCGTCTGGGCATCGGTTCTCTGTGTCTGCCTGGGGCGTTTCGGCTTCGACAGGCCAAAACACTGGATGGCCCTTGCGGTGATGGTCCAGAGCGCGTTCTACCTGAGCTTCGTGTTCCTGGAAGGTGCCTGGCTGCTCTTCCTGACGCCGATATTCTTCAGCCTGTACATCGTCGGTTTCTGGGTGCCGTACAACATACTCATGCTGCGCCAGACCACAAGGGGCAACCGCGGCGAGATGATTGGCTACTTCTTCCTGGTATTCCCCGTAATCGGATTGGCCAGCCCAATCGTCGGCGGGTACATGATAGAAGGAATCGGTTATGGCTTGCTTTTCGGTTGCGCCTTCATCACACTGCTCTGCAATGCTATTTTGATAATGATGAGCCGCAGCACTGATGCGCTGCCAATGAGGGGAAAGCTGACGACCGAAGGAATGGGCAGGGGGCTTGCCGCCGGCCTCTTCTTCGAAGGCGGCCAGGAAGGCGTATGGTGGACCATGGTCCCGCTTATTTCGATGCTTTTCATTACCGGAGAGAAAAACCTGGGATACCTGTTCGCGCTGTTCAATCTGGCAGGCGGCATCGCGTCGATCGCGGTAGCCAGGATATCTGACCGCAGGGGGTTCCGGCATTGGTACGTGAGGATCGGGGCAATGGCCTGCATACCGCTGGTCCTCGGCATCGCCTGGGCGCCGGATTACTCTTTTTATTTCATCCTGGCAGGGTGCATCTACCTTGTCCAGCCGATGCTTCAAATCTTGCTGTTTGCCATGGCGACGGACCGCATGGAAAGGAGGCTCACATCCTGTTCCATCACAAGGGAATTGCTGCTCAACACGGGCAGGATACTCGGCGGGGCTTCTGTCGCTGCGATACTCTTCACCACCGGGGATGTGAGGCTGGCCTATGCCGCATCGGCTTTCATGTTCCTCGGGATGGTCCTGACAAAATAGATATAGACAGCCATCTATGCAGACAGGATGCCCGCAATCCATGTAAGCAAGCTCGAGAAGAAATTCGGCGATTTCAAAGCCCTTGACGGCCTTGACCTCGAAGTGAGAAAGGGAGAGGTCTACGGGCTGCTGGGGCCGAACGGCGCGGGAAAGACGACAGCCATCAAGGTCCTCACCGGCCTGCTGAAGAAAACCTCGGGCAATGCCGAGATATTGGGGGTCCGGATGCCGTGCAAGGACATAGCACAAAGGATAGGTTACATGCCCCAGGAGACGGCGCTGTACGTCGGGCTGACCGTGCACCAGAACCTGGAGTTCTTCGGCAAGTTGTTCGGAATGGACAAAGCCGCCATCCTGGCCAGGGAAGCGGACCTTTTGAAGTTCATCGACCTCGAGAAATGGAGGGACGAGCTTGTGGCCAACCTCAGCGGCGGGATGAAGCACCGGGTGAGCCTGGCGTGCGCACTCATCCATGAGCCGGAGGTCCTCTTCCTTGACGAGCCTACGGTCGGCGTGGACCCGGAGCTCAGGGTGAGCTTCTGGAATTTTTTCGGCTCTTTGAAGGAGAAGGGCACAACGATTCTCCTCACGACCCATTACATGGACGAGGCCAGCCATTGCGACAGGGTCGGGTTCATGCGTTCAGGAAAACTCATTGCCGAGGGTGAGCCGAAGGCAATCCTCAAAGAAGCAGGCACAAGCTCCCTCGAGGACGCGTTCCTGTTCTACGCAAGGAGGGACATGCAATGAACCTGAGGAGGGCGCTGGCAGTCTCCCGCAGGGTCTTCATGGACCTCAGGAATGACAAGCGGACGATGGCCCTGATCACAATCGCTCCGCTCTTTGCGATGGCAATCTTCGGGCTCGCGTTCAGCGGCGAGATGAACGACATCCGCGTGATAATCGTCAATGAGGACGTTGGTATGGCCACGCCTCTGGGCCAGGCATACATCTCAAAGGTGCTGATATCCAACCTGGACCATGACGCTCTGGACATCGAGACGATGAACGACTTGCCCTCGGCCCTGGCGATGATCGTGGACGGGAACGCTTGGGCGGTATTCCATTTCCCTGCAAACTTCACGAACGTGACCATGCTCGCCCACAGTCAGGAGACCGAAGCCAGTACCGCAGTCAACATCTACATTGACATGAGCAATATCAATGTCGCGGATTCGGTCATGCAGGTCTTCAACGACGCGGTCCAGCAGACCATCGCCCAGAGCGGGCTCGAACCGCCCGTGTCGCTGAACAGGACCGCGGTCTATGGCCAGAATGCCGATTTCATGGACTTCTTCGTTCCCGGTATCATGGCTTTCGTGGTTTACATCCTCACGACACTGCTCACCCTGATAACCTTCGTGGGGGAGAGGACATCCGGGACGCTGGACAGGCTCTCATCAACCCCCCTGCGCGAGAGCGAGATAGTAGCTGGCTATGCCATAACGTTCAGCATCGTGGGGACGCTCCAGGCACTGCTGCTCCTCACAGTGGGCATGCTCGTGTTCGGCGTGAGCGTCGAGGGAAATGTCGTCCTGGCCTTCACGGTGATCGCACTCCTTGCGATAGTGTGCCAGGCGCTTGGAATACTTCTATCCGCTGTGACGCACAGGGAGGCGCAGGCCATACAGCTCATACCTTTCATCATCATGCCGGGTTTCCTTCTCTCCGGCGTGTTCTGGCCGCTGGAGGCGCTGCCCGCATGGCTCAGGCCGTTCAGCTACCTGGTGCCTCCGTCATATGCCATCGACGCATGCCGCTCGGTCATGCTTCGCGGCTGGGGCCTGGACATGGTATGGATGGACATTGTGGCTCTTGTGGCGTTCGCATGCGTATTCCTGTTAATGGCCACGCTCTCTCTGAAGAGAAGGGGCTAGTCAAAGAAAAGCCAGCTCGCCTTCCTGAAATACAGTATCCCGGAATATGCCGTCATCGCTGTGGCAAAGAGTATGTAACCGGTGAACACCGCGGTTGAGAATGCGGCAAAGTCCCAGGTCGGAACCCCGATTATGAAAGAAAGCGCAAGTATCTGTACCGGATATGTGAGTTTGACAATGAATGTGGGCGACGGAAAATCGAGTTTCTGGTCTCTCAACTTTCTTGGAATGAAACGATAGATTCCTGTGAGTATCGTGACATCCGCGGTTATCAGGACTAATGCCCATATCACTGCCAGCCAGGGAAAAAATGGCTGGGGTGCAAAATAGCCCTGGTACCAGAGAATGAATATTGCCGGAAGAGTCAGTGCGCGGTCGATGCCCAGGTCGAGCACCTGCCCGAGCCCGGATGTCTGGCCGGTGCGGCGCGCCAGCATGCCGTCAGCCATGTCGGTCGACCCTGCTATCCACAGCAGGGCGATGGCGAGGT
>DAJR01000003.1:0-1341 GCA_002496385.1 Methanomassiliicoccales archaeon UBA147
CTCGTAGGCAGGCGGGAGCGACACAGCATACCTCTTTTTATAGGGATATAATACCAAGTTTCAATGCCTCGTAGGCAGGCGGGAGCGACTGTGCGAGATGGGTCATACAGGCATGCCCGCGATACGTTTCAATGCCTCGTAGGCAGGCGGGAGCGACCGGAGTGGCGGAGAGGCTGTAAACATCACTCTACGTTTCAATGCCTCGTAGGCAGGCGGGAGCGACATATCAGACGCCGAAAGAATACGATACGGTGGGGTTTCAATGCCTCGTAGGCAGGCGGGAGCGACCCTTTCCGCCAATCCAGGACCCGGAGGTGAATATGTTTCAATGCCTCGTAGGCAGGCGGGAGCGACACATTCCGCGGGCCAGGGATATTCTGAACAACAGGTTTCAATGCCTCGTAGGCAGGCGGGAGCGACATATTCCGTCTTTGAGTCCGGATCTCCCGATAATGGTTTCAATGCCTCGTAGGCAGGCGGGAGCGACAGAATTGAATTTTATAATGCCAGAACATTATGAGGTTTCAATGCCTCGTAGGCAGGCGGGAGCGACGTCGGGGCGCTCGTGTGGTTATTCCAGGGAACGGGTTTCAATGCCTCGTAGGCAGGCGGGAGCGACTGATAGATGTTCTGCTCTGAGCCTCTTTTGGAAGGTTTCAATGCCTCGTAGGCAGGCGGGAGCGACAACTTAAGGATTGAGTTGTGAACCGATGTATAGACGTTTCAATGCCTCGTAGGCAGGCGGGAGCGACTGATCGAGATGCTGGGGCTGACCGGGACCAGGTTGTTTCAATGCCTCGTAGGCAGGCGGGAGCGACACATCACGATGTTCTTGGCCAGGAAGCTCATCTGGTTTCAATGCCTCGTAGGCAGGCGGGAGCGACGTCACACCGGCAACGGTCATTCCAAGCTTCTCGGGTTTCAATGCCTCGTAGGCAGGCGGGAGCGACGTGAACTGCACGCCTCTGCGGAACAGTTCCTCCCTGTTTCAATGCCTCGTAGGCAGGCGGGAGCGACATATTGACACGCCCGACAAGCTGGCGGTTCATATGTTTCAATGCCTCGTAGGCAGGCGGGAGCGACGGAAACCGTCCGTGTCGGTGCTCTTCAGACCGACGTGTTTCAATGCCTCGTAGGCAGGCGGGAGCGACGGCAGGCCTCAATATGACCGCGAGGGAAATCTAAGTTTCAATGCCTCGTAGGCAGGCGGGAGCGACAAATAGGAGGATATGAGAACATGAAAAAGAACGAGTTTCAATGCCTCGTAGGCAGGCGGGAGCGACCACCATTCTGAGTGCGTCACATCTAGTGCAAATCTGTTTCAATGCCTCGTAGGCAGGC
>DAJR01000003.1:1372-44725 GCA_002496385.1 Methanomassiliicoccales archaeon UBA147
CCTCGTAGGCAGGCGGGAGCGACTCCATGTGGCCGCGTATCTGGTTGCGATGGGTGAGTTTCAATGCCTCGTAGGCAGGCGGGAGCGACTCGGTCGCTGAAACGTAGCCGACCAGGGCCATTGGTTTCAATGCCTCGTAGGCAGGCGGGAGCGACCCCTTCACGATGATGGGGCCGGAGATTATCCCGGGTTTCAATGCCTCGTAGGCAGGCGGGAGCGACTCTCTATCTGTCCCGCCGCGTATGTGGCCACGGGGTTTCAATGCCTCGTAGGCAGGCGGGAGCGACAAGACCTTGACTCATCATTTAAAAAACTTCCGGATCGATTATGTTTCAGGCCTGGCCTTTTCTTCAAGTCATATATATTACTTCCTGTTTATATGATTTTTGGCTCACATGAAAATCGATTCGCCATCATCCTGTGTGCCTATCTGGTAAGTCTCCGGCTTCCTATCGAATAACCAGAATGTGACCTTCGAATCCCGCACATATTCAGTCAGAGCCTTCTGCAAGTCCTTCGCGGCAACCTGGTTAATCTCGCCCGCGAATACGCTGTTCTGTATCCAGTGCAATCTGGGCATCAGTACGGCACGGATAATCTCCCGTTCATGAGGGTCCGCATCGTAGACGACGACAATATACATGGTATCACCGGTAAATCTGGTTTGTTCTCTTCCACAAGGCATCTGTGGAGTTTCCGGGGAACGGAATTTCCCCATAATTCCACAGTATCCTCTCGGTCCTTTCCTGCCGGGCGCACAGATTTTTTAAGAACTTCTTCTATGAACTGGATGATTGTTTTTCTGCCTTTCTCATTCAGATACACTCCTTCTCCGACCTCGGTTATAAGGCTCCTTTCCGAACCGCTGGCAGCGATTTCCAATAAAATTGCTTCAGAGAGTGATGCTTTCATGACCTCGGCCAGATCGAGTGCCAGCGGATTTCTGGCGCGGCTTTCACCGTGGATGTAGCTGATTCTCGGATCAAGCCCAGCCCTATGAATCCAGCCAGCCATTTTTGCGTACAGTATCCCGTTGGCGAACCCAAGCACTGCATCGGCTGGCCTTCTGGGCGGCTGACGCTCTCTTTTCACAATGCTCCAAAAAGGCGGAAGAATGGTGTCGAGTAAAGCGTAATACTCTTTTCTGACCCTGGCTTCCGAAAGCATGAGTTCCTCAATGCTATCCCCAGATATATCTGTCGATAGGCTCAAGGCAAATGGCTTTAATAGAGCATTTGTTGAATGATTGGACGTCTCAAGAATGCATTTTGCGAGGACCAATCTCCTTCCTTCATCCAATCGACTTTTCACCTGGCTAATCAGAATGGACCCTGTCGGTTCAACCGGCGGAGGAAAGAAAGTCCCGTGATAAACGCCGTAATAATTGTATGCATGAATTGGTATGTTATGTTTTGCAGCCAGATCAATAACGCCGCTTGTCATGGTGTATCCCGAGAGCAGATGAATACCAGCGATTTCCTCCACCGGCAATCTTCTGCTTTTGTCGCCTTCAATGTGGAGAACGTGTTCATCCGCGTCCAATTTGCAATGCTGAAATATGTAATAGTCCTTCATTGCCAACACCAGTCCTTGTTCGTGCAACCCTTGCAAATGGGAATTTTTTGAGGTTGGGGCATCGGGCCGTTCATGATTGCCAGCAATCGCGCGTGGTCCTTTTCCACCGCTTCATGGTCCGGTTCGACCCTTTCCACATTGCCCTGTTTCAGGTGAAGTTCACCCACCGCATCGATGTTGTACAGTTGTTTGGCAGCCCAGAGGTAATGGCGGAGCTGGGCGCGCTTTGGTTCGCTGTGGTGTTTACCGCGCGAGCCTTCGTGAATTACTGGACTTGTTTGGGTGCCGGTGACCCAATCTGCTTTTCCGTAGGGGGTGAGGTCGATGGAGCGCTTGTTGGAGAAGCGCTGGGCGTCGAGCTCCCGGCCGCTGGTAATGTACTCATGGTGTTGTGGAATCACCAATTGTCCGTGGGTCCAGAGCCAGGCTAGGACGGGGCAGGAGTGGAGATAGAAAAGGTCGAGGCCGGTTGGGGGCTGTTTTTTATGCATCAAAATGCTTTCCGAGTTAAATAATTTCATATCCTAATTGTCCTGGTCGTAATCCCGTTTTTGATGAATATCTATTATCATCAGGATATAATGGGATTATCTCATTTGTTGCGTTCCTGTCTATCTGGCTCACTATTCGCTCCGTGAATTCTCTTTTAATTGCCTTAAACAATGATTTTCTTTTGATTGCATCTTCATTGTTAATTTGCAGGTATTTGTTCCAGATCTCTTCGTCCTGCTCATCCTGGATTATGAAATAGGACTGCCTTGGTAATTCATCAATTAGTTTAAGTCCTTCATCTCCGCTCAGCTTGTGGAAATCGCCTGTTGCGAAATGGCACATGATGTTTGATTGCTCTGACCTGTTTTTCAGCAAGCGATAATAATCTTGGGAAAGGCAGTAGTAATATTCTTCTCTAATGTGATTGCCGTATTTCGATAAGGCCTCCTCGGTGGTGGCAATCAGGAAAGAATCGTAAGGTGGTGTTGCCGCAAGTTTTCCGTTAAGTTCCAGCTTGAAGAGATTGACCGGCCCAATCTTGGTTTCAGAGTTCCTGTTGCAGCGCCCTGCTGATTGTATTATGGAATCCAAGGGTGCGATGTCCCTCCATACTTCATGTGCTGAAATGTCCACACCCGCCTCGATTACTTGCGTGCTGATAAGGGTGAACGGTTTATTCATGTTTTTGATAATTTGCATTCTGTCCTTTGGTGTGAAATCAGTGGATAGCATATGGAGATTGTTTGTCCTTTTCTCTAATTTTTCATATAAGTCTCGAACCAGCCCTCTTCTGTTCAATATTATTATCCTTGATATGTTGAATTTTTTATCTATTTGGCACTCGATGTCTTCAGTAAGATTCTCGATGGAGACTGTAGTGTCTATGTTGCTGTTTATGGTCGTCCTGGCTAGATTGCGGTAATAGTTGGAATGGGATGGAAGTAATTCATGGGCCTTGTCTGATGGTATTATTAACGGCATGGTTGCCGTCATCAATACGAAAGTGGTGTTCATTAAACGTGATATGTGTTGGAACATGGTGTATATGTCATCCCAATACTTGTGAGGTATTGCCTGGACCTCGTCCAGGATTACAACGGCGTTCTTCAATGCGGGAATGCGCTTTAGCATTTTATTTTTTGATGAGAATAGTGTGTAAAGCAGCTGGTGGAACGTGGTAACCACGATTTCCGATTGCCATGTCTCGACCAGAAGGTCTCCGCCGTCCTCCACATATTCATCATCTATTTTATATGCCAGGTCTGTGAGGTGGTGGTGCGTTAACAACATGTCTGTGTCTATGCGTTTAAATGCACTTTCTAGAACCTGTTTATAGACTGAACTGTTCTGGTCAATGATTGATGTAAAAGGAAGGCAATAAATCAATTTAGATGGCCCTTTCTTTTGTTTTTCTTGTTTCAATAGCAGTCCAGCTGCGAAGCCCGCCAGTGTTTTTCCAGAACCTGTTGGGGCTGTAATTGTATAGAAATTTAATTTCGGATGGCTTTTGATACTATCTTGTATTTCATTGAATATTTGATTTCTCAGTATTCCCATCTCAGAACGGTCGCCTGAGAATTTCGATTTTTTGAATTTCTCAATAATGTCAGGGTTTATGGCATATTGATTAGGTGTCCAGTTCGGCAATGCTGCCGATATCTTGTCTGCGCCCAGCAGGCACCCCCATGCTATAAGGAATTCAATGCCATCTTGTTCGTTTTGAATGGGGTTCTCAAGCGATGTGCGTGTCTTTTCAAAAATTTTCAGGACATTCTCCGAATTAAGTTCAAGTTTAAAGCGGAAATCATAATTCGCCAATTGTGATTCAAGCCAGTCATCAAGATCCTCGAAAGAGAACGAGCTCAATTGCTCCTGGAAAACGCAATCTTGTTTTAAAGTAAGCTTCATATTGTTCATTATGTCTTTGGGATTCTCTCCGATGTTAACATGATGTTTGGCTATCCCCGTGACCACTGCGTATTTCAGCCAAGTTCTGCAATCATCTGGTATATTGAGGGATGATATTATGTGGTTGGCGAATATCGCACTTAGCTGTGCATGATGGCTCCGGAAATCCTTCACAGTTGTCAGGCCTGTTATCCGGTTCTGAAACCAAATTGTTGCTTTGCCCACATCATGCAATAATCCCATCAATCTTGCTGCCGTTTCTATTCTGTCGGTAGTGTCTCCTGCATTTTCACTCGCGGCCTCTGAGACTTGAGATAGATGGTCGGTTAGTAATTCGTTAGGGTGGCTGAAACTTCTAGAAAAGGAGGACAATGTCTTCACCGATTTGGTAAGCTTGTGATGTATGTGCCTTTATTGCAATACTCTCCTCATTGACGACAACTTCTCCGTATTTAGTGACAACTCTGTCCTGGCGCATTCGCTCAGGAATTCGGAAAATTCCGTATCTTATATTTGGTTCGTAGGAAATTTTATCCGTCTGGTCCATGGGAATGACCGAGGAGATTTTATATTCTCCCTTGTCAAGCGGCTTTGCTTGGAACGTATTGATATATTCAACTTCCGCAAGGCATTGAGCAATACCCAGAGATACTGTGTATGTATTCGTGCCTTCTTTCAAGTGTTTTTCTAGGTCTGCCATAGCGCGTTCCTTGGCATTGGCAACGAATATCCTGTATCTCACGTCTTTTAGAAACTCATGTGGTATCTGCGACCTTGGATTTTCGCCGACCAATCGAAAATATTTATTCCCTTTGGTGTTTACGAGATTGATACCACACCTGTATCTTTTGACAGACTTGGAAATAGATATCCCGATTTTTGTGGTTTCCCAACCGATTTTATCAAGGTATTCTTCTTTCTCATATCCGCATATAGCTCCGATTATTCCCATTGCTGTGGGTGGAGGGGGAAACGGATAGCTCACCGGGGAAACAGGCGTGAATTGCTTGCGGAACATGGCATATGGCCCATGGACATCAAATACCAGTGTTTTCATGTGTTACCACAACTTACTGATTTTGATGTCCATTTCAATCAATTCTGTGAAGGTTCCAGTCTTTCCGTTTAACGTGAATTTTATTCCGTTTTCATAAACGTTTATCTCTTTGATGTTATCTTTGTTCTTATTTAGAGCCTCGTGCAAAGTGGATATATCTATTGTGTATTCTGAAACATCGCGTATCTTTGTATCTTCAAGGCTGGTGTGTAACTTGAGTTTGCCAGCGAGATTTCCAATCTGCTTTTGCCCCTTGTACCTTATCCTCATTAAAAAGAGGGGGGTGTGGCCGATTTTGGAACGAGAAGTGAGTGACGCTGTGCCTTGCCATAGTCCTTCAAGCATTAAGTCGACATCCTCTTCAGTAAGCCAGGTAGTATTCGCAGAAACCTCATTAACTACTCCATAGGTTGCAATCAGAGCATATGGTAGTATGAAATCCTCTCTAAGTGTTTTTTGCAAACTCACTCCTGGATCTGAAGCGAAGGCAGCAGTACCTTGGATGAACATAGGATTAACTTTATGTAGCGATCTAGAAAAACCACAAAACTGGACGGGTCCGGTTATTGTAATCGCCGATTGTTTCTGCTTATCTTTTTGTTTTTTCCGTTCAGAAGGTGGAGTTATTGGTAAGGTCGAACCAAACAACCTTGCATCGATAAAATTTTTAAGTATTGCATCTTGAGCCTTTTCAACGGCTTGGGGAAGTGCATCCTTTTCTGTTATATTGGCGACTTCTTCCAAACTCTGTGCACGACCCTTACCATCTCTTAGAAATCCCTTTTCATCATAAGTGTCACGGATAAGGATGTCCTTTTCTTTCACATAAAATAAATAGTCACGTATTGTTCTCTTGATGCGAACATCCGTGACCAAAGCAACACCAGTGTCTGGATCTGTTCTTGGTCGGTTTTCTTCCAGTGGATCTCCATTCGGATTGCAGTCCTTTGTTTCATATAGAAACAGCAACTCCATTCTATCTTTTACGTCGGTCATTTTATCACCTCATTGTCTTTGCTCTTCTTCGTCGCTAACTTAGAACCTAATGTCAATCCAAGTGTGAATGCAAATGTGGTTTCATCCTCGGAGAGCTCCCATTTGTCTCCACAACTAATCCAAGAATCAGCTAGTAATGGTGTTAACAGATGAACGATTCCCAAAGCACCATACTGTCTTAATTTGGTCTCACCCTGGGCATATAAGGACTTGAGATGGTTCCCATTAAGTTTCTTTCCGATGAACTTCTTCTCAAATGGCTGGCTGTTGCGCTTGGATTTCTGGATATACAATACAGAGTTTACATAACAGCCTGTCAAGAAGGCAGTTCTACGGAATGCATTGCTGAAAAAATCATGGTTTGCATTCATATATTCTTCATACACAGTGTCTGATTTGGTTTCTGGCACTTCGGTCCCTCCTTCTTTAGATAATGTTCCAATTTCTGTGAGAAATAGAAAAGTAGCCCACGCATCTCTCACAGTGAAAGGAGCATATATCCTGTTGTTCTTAAGATCGTTTTTCTGAGCAGATATTATCCCGTCTGTTAGGTCTTTGAATACGGAATTTTTTTGTAAGTTGCTACCTTTGAAAATCGATTCTATGTACAATAGAAACTTCTTCTCGCTCTGTTTTCCAGAATCGCCACAAAATGGATTGACTTTTTTCAAAGTAAAATGATATCGATTTTCTTCTTGTTCCCGTTTTGACATAATCATCTCTGGCCGTTTTTGAATAGAGTGCTTGGCTTTGTATAGTTCTGAAATCCTAGAGGGCAATATTTCCCTTATCTCCGAACGAATTCTCCATTCTTCCTTGTTCTTTTTGTAAAATATCATGTTCAACGTCAATAAGCCTGGCTGCGATTCCATGTTATCAGAGAGAATATCAAGGAGCTCATTCTCAGATGCGGTTATTGTATCGATGTCTTTCCCTAGGCTTTGTCTTGACTTCGAATCGTCGATAGAATCAAGAACAATCTGAAACAATACTTTGGAATCTGTCTGCGGTAGCAACCAATATGGATGTCCTGCGAGTGAGAATGAAAGATTTTCTTCAGTAAATTTTTTACCAGAACGGACATTCAATATGCATTGCTGGCATATAGGAAAATTGTACGGGGCTTTGTTGTAATCAAATCCTCCAGTGATAACACCAATTTTATCTAGATTGTAACACTGTATGTCGGTGAAGTTGCCATACGCAATATCTGCTGTTATGCCACATATGCTGCACGATATATTCTGAGCGCTGACTGGACTTTTTGCTTCTGATTTCGCGCCGTAGCGTTTCATCTGCTCATCTATTAGAAACTGATGTATTTCAGGAAATGTGTAAAATCCCTGGATTAGACCATTATCGATTTGAGCCCAATAAACAAATAATCTTTTTTCCGCGCTTAGGTCGCCTGGAATTTTCTTATTGATATCATCGAAAATTGTTGATTTGTTTTGTTTCATTTCAGAATTGCATGATTGAATGAGTCTCCATATTTTAGAGTCTTGGTCAAAATAAGACAATAATACTTCTGCATTTTTGCAGGTGCGGTCAATGGTTTTCGCAATTCCTTTGGGGCCCTGGCGTGAAACCAGAGTGAAATCAAATCCGTTACTGGGGCCCTTTTTATATATTACATTATTAGAGCCTTGTGTAATTTGAATGCTATCGTATTTTCCCTTTTTATTAAAACATATGGCTAAACCATAGCAGTAATTATCTCCTATAGGGTCTGCCATTTGGTTCAAAACGGTGGTTGATGGTACTGTAATGAATTCTCCTATATTTTTAAGGAGCCCAAACAATCTACTCGACCTCCATATTAAAACATGGTCCCGGCTTATTCCTATCCAGCACCACCATCCCGAACCCCAACGCCGGGCTCAACCCAACCCCATGATCTACCAGGAACCGCAACTGCTCCTCCTCGCCGTCCAGCAACATCCGGCCCTTCTGCGCCAGAACTGTTTTTTCCTTGATTGTGCGCTTCCTGACTGCCTGGGGCTCGAAGTGAATTACCTTCACGGTTCCCTCGACCTTCATGTAATTCATGATCTGCGAGTTCATGGCCGCTTCCAGAGTCTCTTTGTAATTGGGCGTGTCATGGACTATGCTCTTGCCCGTTTCTTTATCCCGCAGAAGAATGGGGCTGAGGGTGACGAACTCCCCAGGGCGGACTATCGGTTCCTCTATCTGGAGACCGGTAATCATGAATTCCGTTCCGCCGACATGCAATTTTATACTTGGCGTCAAGGCCTTGGAAACAATGCGTAGCACGGTTTCATTGGCTGTTCCCACCCTGAACCACGCTTCTGTGGGCTTTCCGCTAACCCTGTGAATTTCCGATAAAACATAAGCTGAACGATAATGCGATTCGTGAAGGACCTCTGCAGCACCGTCCCCGTTTTCTTTCAATAAGGTGTAGACCGCGCTTCCGAGATGGAAGTTGTGGTCGTAGGATGCGTCTTTTCCCCCCGTTCTCTGCAACCGCACCGTGACGTGCATACACCCTAATCGGAAGCGGTCTATTTAAACGTTGACGGGGGGTCGCCGAAAGTGTTCACAGATATTGTTATTATCAATATCTATAATCATGATTTCGCTCATGGTCATTGGCATGATAAATGTTTTAATACGCATTGTTCTATCCCCAGCCGTGGTTGAAATGTTCGTCGCCGACATCAGGATTAAACTGAAGAAAGGGGTGGCAGACCCCGAGGGAAAGAACACCCGGAAAGCGCTCGAGCTCCTGGGATTCTCCGAGGTTGCGGATGTGAAGACCTCCAAGTTCTTCTCCATTCGTTTGGACGCCCAGGACGAGGCATCCGCAAAGGCCGCGGTCGACAGGATCTGCCTTGCCCTCCTCGCAAACCCTGTCATCAATGAATATTCCTTCGAGCTGCGCAGGGAGGCGTGACTTGGCCCTGGCCGGCCTTTATAAAAAGTTGGAAGCGCCCTTCCCGCTCAGCGAAGTCCTGCTCGCCGGCGCGACCGACGAGCAGTTGAATGCCATCGCCGCCGAGAGCGGCACGGGCCTCAGCCAGGAGGAGATGAAGGCGCTCGTCGGTTACTTCGGAAAGGTAGGCCGCAACCCGACGGATGTGGAACTCCAGTCCCTCGGCCAGGCATGGTCCGAGCATTGCTGTTACAAGAGCTCGAAACAGATACTCCGGGAGTTCGTGTTCGGCATCGACAACCCCCAGGTGATCGACCGGGGCGACGCGGGCGTGATGGAGTTCGACGCGGAGAACGCCTATTCTCTGAGGATAGAATCGCACAACCACCCGAGCGCCGTGGAGCCCTACGGGGGCGCGGCGACAGGCATCGGCGGGATAGTGAGGGACGTGCTCTGCATGGGCTGCCAGCCTGTAGCCCTGATTGACCCACTGTTCTTCGGCAGGCTCGACACGCCCCCTGAAAAGATACAGAAGGGCGCGAAGCACCCGACCTACCTTTTCGACGGCGTAGTCTCCGGGATAAGGGATTACGGCAACCGCATCGGAGTGCCGACCCTGAGCGGCAGCGTGGTCTTTGACGATTCCTACACCGGCAACTGCCTGGTGAACGTCGGATGCGTGGGGATTGCCAGGAAAGAGCATCTCTACAAGAACCGCGTGGGCGGCGTCGGGGACAACCTGGTGCTCGTGGGGGGCAGGACAGGCCGCGACGGGATACACGGTGTCACGTTCGCCTCCGCGGTCCTGACTGAGGACTCGGAGACCGAGAGCCGCGGGGCCGTGCAACTGGGGGACCCTATCACGAAGGAACCCGTCATCCATGCAGTGCTCGAGGTGGCCAGGCGCGGACTGATAACGGGCATGAAGGACCTGGGCGGGGGCGGGCTATCCTGCGTCTGCGGGGAGCTGGCATATGCGGCAGGCTTCGGCGCGGAGGTCCATCTCGACAAGGTCCCGCTCAAGGAAGAAGGGCTACTGCCATGGGAGATCTGGGTGTCCGAATCCCAGGAGCGGATGATGCTCGCCGTAACCGATGCGAACCTGGAAGAGGTCCTGCATGTTTTCAAGTTCAACGATGTTGAGGCAAATGTGGTCGGCAGGGTCATCCCCGAGCAATCCGCCAGGGTGTTCTTCAAAGGGGTGAAAGTCCTGGACATGGAGCTAAAGTTCCTCACCGGCGGCCCGGAGTACTGTCGCCCGAGGGAGGTCAGGGCACCTGCCCAAAGGGTCGCGGAAGCCCCCGCAAAAAGAAAGTTGGACCACAACCGGGCGCTGCTCGGGCTCCTTGCCTCCGAGAACATCTGCTCGCGGGACTGGGTGATACGCCAGTACGACCACGAGGTGAGAGGCTGCACCGTGCTGAAGCCGTTGCAGGGCGTCATCGGGCACTCATCGCACGGCGACGCCTCCGTGCTCAAACCGGTCGAGGAAAGCTGGAAAGGCCTTGCCGTTGCGACCGCCGTAAACCCCTGGGTCACAGCCATCGACCCCTATCGCGGCGGGAAGGGCGTCATCGACGAGATGTGCCGGAACCTGGTGGCAGTCGGCGCGATGCCCCACGCCTTCAGCAATTGCCTGAACTTCGGGAATCCGGAGAGGCCGGAGAGGTTGGGTGAGTTCCATGAAGCCGTTCGGGGCCTGGGCGAAGCCGCAGCCGCGCTCGGGATACCGACCCCCAGCGGGAACGTGAGCTTCTACAACGAGAGCGAGACCGGCTCCGTCATGCCCACCGTCGTCATCCTGGGGACCGGCATCGTTCCGGACGTGAGGAATGCCATCACTTCTGATTTGAAGAAAGCTGGAAATTTCATGTTCATTGTCGGCCGCACAGGACCGGAGATGGGCGGCTCGGCCTATTACAGGCTCACAGGCGCGTCAAGCCCCCTCGTTCCCGACACCGACCTGCCCTGCCTGAAGAGAAGCATCGACGCCATGCTGGCGGCGATGTCGGAAGGTCTTGTCCGCTCCTGCCACGACATATCGGACGGAGGACTGGCAGTTGCAATTGCCGAGATGTGCATAGGCGGCCAGCTGGGCGCAGAGATGGACCTGGAAGCCTTAGGGGAAATCTCCTCTGAAGCGGCTCTTTTCTCCGAATCGAACACTCGCTGGCTGGTCGAAGTCGAACAGACAAAGGCAGAGCCGTTCGAGCAGGCACTCGGCGGTCTGGCCATCAGGATCGGAGAGGTGGGCGGCAAGGAGCTATCAATCTGCTCGGGCGAGGAGATACTCGTCAGCCAGCCGATCGAGGCGCTTGAGGAAGCATGGAAGAATACCCTCTGGAACCGAATGGGGGGCGCTGAATGAAGCCCGGCGAGGTGAAGGTCTGCGTGCTCCGGATAGAGGGCACGAACTGCGAGACAGAATCCTTCCAGGCATTCGAGAGGCTCGGCGCCAAGCCCGAGATGGTGCACCTGAAGCAGCTCCTCGGCCAGGATGTGCGGGACAGCGAGAGGCGCAACCTCATGGACTACCATATTCTGATGATACCGGGCGGATTCTCCTCGGGTGATTATGTTCGCGCGGGCGCCATATTCGCAGCCCGGATGAAGAGCAAGCTCGCGGCACCTCTGGCCGAATACATCCGCGAGGGCAGGGCCGTGCTGGGCGTGTGCAACGGGTTCCAGGTTCTCGTGGAGATGGGCTTCCTGCCCGGCCTTGAGGGCGTCATGAGCCAGACGCCGGACGCGGTCCTGACTACCAACGACTCGTCCAGGTTCGAATGCAGGCCTACATTATTGAAATATGAAAATAATTATAATTGTATATTTACACATAAAATTAAATCCGGCCAGGTGCTGTTGATACCCTCGGCCCATGCAGAGGGAAAGCTGCTATTCCCGCAGGACAGGGCCGATGCCATCCACAAGCAGCTCGAGGACAACGACCAGATAGTGTTCAGATACGTCAGCCCGGACGGGGATTACGCAGGCTACCCCTGGAACCCCAACGGCTCGCCGCGCAACATCGCGGGCATCTGCAATCCCTCGGGGAACGTGATGGGCATGATGCCGCATCCAGAGAGGGTGTTCCACAGGTTCACCCACCCGGACTGGACGCGCGGGTTCAGCAGCGAACTGGGCGACGGGCGCGTGATATTCGAGAGCGTGCTGGAAAGCGTGACCAAGCGATTCTGACAATGCTTAAATCGATGTACCTGCTATCAGTCACGGTGATACATGCCGGAATCCCCGGAGAAGAAGATTAGAGGCGGGCCCGGAGCCGCCATGACGGCGCTCGCTGTGATACTTGTCGTTCTTTGCCTCATACTGGTATATTTCCATTACTGGCCATATCCAACCGGCGATGCGGACGGGCTTCCGGATTGGTATGTTCCCCCCTCGGGGGCGATCGAGACGCCCGATTGGACGTTTGACATGACCCAGGTCACAGCAATTCACGCGGGCGGGATTGACGGCACAGGCATCACCATCGGGATAGTGGACACGGGAATTGAAATAGGGCACCCCGAGTTCAGCCCGGGTTTGGTGGTCGCATGGAAGGACTTCATCAACGGCAGAACAGATATGTACGATGACGGCGGCCACGGGACCGCCATGGCCAGTATTATATCGGCAACTGGCACGCTCGATGGCGTGGCTCCGGGCGCCAAGCTGATAGTTGCCAAGGCAATCCCCGGCGAGGGCAGCGGCGACGACGTTATCGTTGGCCAGGCCATCGATTGGTGTGTCGATCCGAACGGTGACGGCGATCTCTCGGACGGAGCCGACATCATATCGCTCTCGCTGGGCGGCGGCGAGCATCCCAGGTTCGGAAGCGAGTCAGGGACCGCAGCCCGGAACGCCATTGCCAGAGGCGTCATCGTGGTGGCTTCCGCGGGGAATGACGGGACCCAGGATGACGGGGATGTGGAGAGCCCCGCCTCCGAAGAACTTGTGATAGCCGTCGGTGCGATTGACAGCTCGGGAACCATTGCCAGCTTCAGCTCGGTGGGCGACAACGACGGCAGGACCCCGCAGGCATGGGACGACAGAATGGACCCAAACAAGAAGCCGGAGATCACAGCGCCGGGCGTGAACATACTGGCCGCATTCCCGGACGGCCTCTATGCCTCCGTGAGCGGGACCTCGCCCGCCGCGGCCTTCGCCTCCGGCGCCATCGCGCTGGCTCTGCAGGTGAATCCCGGATATGCGGGTTCGGGGAGCTCTGCCAAGGTCATCGAGCTGAAGGGCGCCCTCATGCAAACCGCGAAGAAGCTCGGAGCGCAGGATACGCCCCATGACGACCATTACGGATACGGTTTGATACAGGCAGCCGACCTGAGTGAGCATCTCTGATACTGCAATAATACATCCGTCCCTGAGTTAGCTTTATATTATCCGCCGTCAATATCGTCCATGAGAATCATGAAGGGAAGAATTGCATCCATCATTATTGCATGTTTCCTTGGTTGCCTGGCTATTTCCGGGACAGCCTGTGCAGAAGGCTCCGAGACCATATACATCGCCGAGGGCGGCCACTACGACGCAGGGCCTTTTGCAACATGGAGCAGCGGCGAGATTTGGATCAACATGACCGTCGAGGGGAACGGGAGCGTGGATGTTTATCTGATGACCTTCACCCAGTATTACAATTCTTACGCTCCGTATTCTGACAACGCTTCGGCGGTCAATTCGATATCCTTCATGGATTCATCCGTCGAGAATACACGCTCCACGCGCATTCATTATTCGTGGAACGGCTCCTACGAAACCTATTCTGAATTATACGTTGTGATAGACAACCGGGACTGCGCCCTGACCGAGGACGATGCCAGCCCGTCCGGCCCTGTCAAAGTGGCGCTGGATATATCCGTGACGACGGAAGAGTTCGACATGGGGCTCGAGTGGCTCGGCCTGATGCTCCTGCTCTCATTCGCCGCACCCATCATAATAGTGGTGATAATCGTGGTGATCGTGGTCCTCGCCACAAGGAACTCAGGCAAGAACCAGCCCCCGCCGCCACCCATGTATTATCCAGTTTCGCCGCCCCCGCCGCCCCCGACGCAATGATAACTTTTTTTACCCCGAGGGCATCGGGATTAGCATGAAACTCCTGGTCAAGGGCAAGGTCAAGGAAGTGTACGAGCTGGATGCCGGAACGCTGAGGTTCAGGTTCACGGACCAGATATCGGTTTTCGACAAGATTATCCCATCGCTCATCCCTCGGAAGGGGGAGAGCCTGTGCAGGACCTCGGCATACTGGTTCCAACTGGCAAAGTCGAATGGCATGGACACCCATTTCCTCGGAATGCCCGCCCCGAACGAGATGGATGTGAAGAGGATAAGGCAGGTCAAGAAGATGGACATGCCTGATTCAGAGAGGAAAAACGTCATGCTGCCGCTGGAGTTCATCTGCCGGCATTTCGTGGCAGGCTCGATGTGGGACCGGCTGAAGAGCGGTAAAGTCGATAAAAAAGACCTGGGCATTGAAGGCGAGCCGGAGTACGGGATGCGGCTCCCCGAGCCATTGTTTGAGGTCACCACCAAATTCGAGGAGTTCGACAGGTCGATCCAGTTCCGGGAAGCGATAGGCTCCCTCGGCCTGAGGAAGGAGGAGCTGGAGTCCGCCAGGGATATGGCCCTCAAGATGGACTCGATAATTGCCGGAGAGGTCGAACCCAGGGGCCTGCTCCATGTCGACGGCAAGAAGGAATTCGCGCTGGGCGCAGAAGGCCAGCTCATGCTGATTGACACATTCGGGACGCTGGACGAGGACCGATTCTGGGACGCGGGGGCCTATGCCCAGGGCAGGTTCGTCGAGCTCAGCAAGGAATACGTGCGCCAGTATTATCGCGGTACCGGTTACCACGAGGCCCTGATGGAGGCGCGCGAGTTGAAGCAGGCCGAGCCCGACATTCCCGAGCTGCCTCTCCAGATGATAGAGGACACCGCGGAGCTCTACGCGAAGCTCTTCGAGCGCATCACGGGCCAGAGGTTCTGATGCCGATACTCGATGACCATCTGCACCTCGACCCGCGGGGCCGGAACGTCGAATCCCTCAGGGAGTTCGAGAAGGCCGGCGGCACCCATGTAATTTTATGTAACATGCCATATAAAGGTACAAGAATAAAAACTGGCAGCGACTTCCGCGTTCAGTACCGGACAACGCTTGACCTTGCCGAGAGATGCCGCAAAGGGACCGGGGTGAAAGTGTATGTCATGCTGGGACCCTACCCGGGACATGTTCCATGGCTGTGGGAGGAGCTCGGACCGGAGAAAACAGTCCAGGCGATGAGAGAGGGCATGGAGATAGCCGCCCAACTGGTCACCGAGGGAGAGGCGCTGGGCATCGGCGAGATTGGCCGTCCGCATTTTCCCGTTTCGACAGAGATATGGGATGCGTCCAATGAAATACTGAAGCACGGCATGAAGCTCGCCAAGGAAGTGGGCTGCGCGGTCCAGCTGCACACAGAAAGCGCGGGCCCTGAGGTATGGAAGGAGCTTGCGGGCTTCGCGGATTCTACCGGTCTCCCGAGGGAGAAGTTGGTCAAGCATTACTCCGGCCCGGCTATCCTCGAATCAGAGAATTTCGGCCTTTTCCCCTCAGTGCTATCCTCCAAGGACAACATCAAAGCAGCTGCCGAGAAAGGCTCCAGGTTCATGATGGAGACAGACTTCCTCGACGACCCCAGGAGACCGGGCGCCGTGTTCGCCCCGGCCACAGTGCCGAAGCGCACGAAGGCCATGCTGGAGACCGGGATTTTTACAGATGATCTCGTGGCCAAGGTCCACGGGGAATGGCCCAGAAAAGTCTATGGAATGGACATCTGACCAAATCCAATGCCGTGAGGGCTGGGTGCGGAACCTATCCAATCTTACAGGGCCCGACTTCAGTTCAAACGGACAGGCTACGACGAATGCGACGGAAATATGAAAGATATCAAAGCTCTTAGTCCCAGCCAACCATCCCTGCATTCAGTTCCAGCCTATCCAGCATACCTCGCCAGATTATCTTCTAATATTATCTAGAGGGCGGGGTTGTGACCCGATTTTTTGAATCGGGTTGATGATGATTAAGTTCAAACTTTGGAAGCCCCGTCTTGAGCGTAGCGAAGGGCGGGGAGGTATTGAGAACGCGTTCAATTCGTTTTCAAAGGGCCCGACTCCAGTTCAAATCTGAATTGACGGGCTACGGCGAATACGACGAAAATATAGATAGAGACGACTCCATGCAAGTTGTATCGGCGAACATTGCCGACAGATTGTTGCGAAAAAGTTCGCAGGCGCTGGCTGAATAACATCAACATGCCCCGCCTGTGAGGGCGGGGTACTGTTATTGCCTTGCTGGCAAGTGACAAACACCAATTGCACAAATCCCTTCAAGCCCTGCCTGTGAGGGCAGGGTAATGGGCCGGATGTACGTTCACTGGGCCCGACTCCAGTTCAAATCTGAATTGACGGGCTACGGCGAATACGACGAAAATATTGATAGAGACGACTCCATGCAAGAGTTGATAATCGCCAAACAGACTCTGCAAACATATGTGAACATTCGCTAGTTTGGCGACGCTGTCGAATACTCTGCTGATATATGCTAGAGTCGTATTCGGCGCGCTTTCTTTTTCTATGAACATATATAAAACAAAGCGAAAAAGAAAGTGAGCCCGTCCAGATTTGAACTGGAGTCACCACCACCCCAAGGTGGAAGGATACCAAGCTACCCCACGGGCCCTTTCGGGCGTGGATAGAATGGGTTGTATAAATGATTGTTGGACACGGCAATTGTTAATTTTTATTAATAAATTAATATATTTAATTTAATATTTAATCTGTTCGCTTCAGCGCTTCCTCGAGCTCCCTGAGCAGGAAATCCGTCTTCTCCAGGAAATGCCAGCATATGAGCAGCTGGCTCAGCGTGACCATATTTATGTTCTCCCCGCCCTTCTCCAGCAGCGAGCGCTCGTGCATGCCTGTGAAATCCTGTATCTTCCTTTCCAGCCCCCTCACCGCGTCCCGGTGGATGTGCCCGTCGAATGTCAGCCTTGTCACCGGTTTCCCATAATAGAAATCGCTGCGGAATCCCATCGAAAAACTTTCGCTCGAGGCTCTCATCAGCCCGGAAAGGTCGAACTCCAGGTCGATCGCCCCTAGCGGGGTCTCGGGTATCTCCTGGATGAGCTCAACCTCCACTCCTTCCGGGCTCAGGGAGGACCTGCGAATCTTGACCACGACCTCCGCGTATATCTTCATCGGGTCTATGTACAGCTTGAACAATGGTTCCCTCTTCAGCATCTCCGCCTCGACCGATTTCTTGTCATGGCCCCGTTTCTCTATGTCCCGCCTGAGCTTCCAGGCCCATTTCACCTCTCGCTCCGGGTCCATGAATATCCCGAAGTCTATCACCCTGCGGAGCTCCGGAAGGTTGAAGGGATGCAGCCCCTCGACTATCATTATGCGCGTCGGTTCGAAATGCGTCTCGGGCGCGAATTTTCCGCTCTTGTGGTCATAGTTCGGTTTCAGGATTGGCTGCCCGGTTTTCAGCTCCGCCAGGTGCTCGGCCAGCAGTTCCAGCCTGTTCACGGCCGGGTCGAGCGGGAGCCGCCCCGACCTCGCCCGCGTTTCCCTGTCCTCGAGGTGGTAGTCATCGAGAGAGAACGAGGAGACCAGCTCCGGCCCCAGTATTTCGGTGATACCGCGTGTGAACGTCGATTTTCCCGAGCCGCTGTCCCCTGCGACCCCGATTATGAAGTGCGCGTTGAGGTTTTCCAATCGGGCGATGAATTCCGTGCCTACCATGGCTGTTCATACCTCGGAATGTACATAAATCTAATGGAGCCCGTTCAAATATGCGCTGCATAACCGAGCCATGTTGTCTGATTCCGGCCTTACAGCCAGGGCATGCTGTCTATAAAATGTCAATGCCGTTCTTCAATCGAACGGCATAACCTCGTCGATGAGGTTGATGTGCGAGAGAACCATCCTTCTGCAGCAGTACCTTTCCAGTCCGAGGTCGTCAAGTACTTTCGCTGGATCCTCGCCGGCTGCCACGCGTTCCTTGAAGGGTTCGTAAGCGGAGCCGACCACGTTTCCGCAGGTAAAGCATTTCACCGGTATTATCATCAATTCACCTGTATGATTTCTGTCTTCTCTTCCTGGCGCCCCTGCCCAGCGGTTTCTTGGGCATGCTTCTGCGGGCGTCGCTGACCATCAGGCTCCTGTCGTACTGCCTGTAAATGGTCTCCAGGTCCTTGTCCTCGAGGAATTCGACGATGCCCTTTGCGATGGCTGTCCTGACTGCCGATGCCTGGCCCATTATCCCGCCGCCTTGGACGTTCACATGGATGTCGAGCTTCTCCATCTTTGAGCCGGCTATGTTCACCGGTTCCATGATCTTGAATTTGGCAAGCTGGGGCTCGTGGAGCTCCAGCGGGACCTTGTTTATCCACACGCGGCCCATTCCCTTCTTGACGGTAGCCCTGGCAATCGACGTTTTTCTTTTCCCGCTCGTGTTCACAATCTTTGCCGCTGCCAAAACAATCACCTCAGAAATCCGCTCCCAGCCATGTGGCCACGTCGCCGAGGTGCATCTTTCTCGTTGCGCCCCTGTCCAACGCCTTCTCGATCCTGATCAATTCAGTCCCTTCCATCTCTTTCGGGACACCCATGTAGACCTTGAGCTTTTTTATGGCAGTCCTGCCCTTGGGCAAGTGGAACGGAAGCATGCCTCTAACTGTCCTCTTGAACAATCTGTCCGGCATCCTTGGGTAGTACGGTCCGAACCTGTTCCGCCCTGCCACTCCCCTGTCGCGCCTCTCCTTGTAATCCTGGAGAATCTGCTCCCTTCTGCCCGTGATGACTATGCTCTCGGCGTTCACGACGACGACTTCCTCGCCGTCCAGCAATTGCTTTGCGATATGTGTGGCAAGCCTGCCCATTATATGTCCGCTGCCGTCGATAACTTGCATTTGGTCACCCCATGATCCTTATGCCGCTGCCCTTGGGGTTCTGCTTGGCCATCTCGGCGATGAGCATGAACCTGCCGCCTGCACTCTCGACCTTCTTTACCGCGCTGTCGGATGCCGAGTACGCCGCCACGATGACTGGTTTGGTCAGCGTGCCTGAGCCCAGCAGCTTCCCCGCTATTATGACGCTCTCCTTCGGGCCAGCATGCTTGTCGATGCTGGCGATGTTCACTTCGGACCAGACCCTGGACGGTTTCTCCAGCTTTCTGGCTATGGTTCGCCATATGGGGGCTTCGTTGTCCCGTGAAATTTTCTTGAGCTCGAATATAAGGTCTTCGAGGTTCGGATTTGTCTTGGTACTGCTCTTCAATGCAGACCCTCCGTGGGTAGGATACCCCGAGAGACCAGGTCTATTTTAAGGTTTCTGTGAAGCACTGACCTTCAGGAATTCCCGGGGTCAAACATTTAATATCCCAAATCCTTGGTCTCGGGCACAGGGTGGACAAGATGGAGCTAGACGTAAAAGTTAAGGACATGAAACTGGCCAAGGACGCCAAGGTGAAGGACATCGTCCGCATGATGAAGGAATCCGGCGGATTCACAGCGAAAAAGCTGGCCGTGGGCGTCGATATTCTTGCTGAGATGATGAAGGATGATTGTGTGAAGTTCCTTTCTTTTCCGGCGTGCATCATTGCCACCGGGACCAGGGGATTGATCCGGGACATGGTGAAGGAGAAGATGTTCGACGTGATAATCACGACCTGCGGCATGCTGGACCACGATCTCGCGCGCACCAGGGAGAATTATTACCACGGCGAGTTCGAGATGGACGACGCCAAGCTCCGCGACGAGGGTGTGAACCGGCTCGGCAACATACTCGTACCCAACGAGAGCTACGGCATAGTCCTGGAAAAGATGATGCAACCCATCCTGCAGGAGCTGTGGGACGAGGGGAAGAGGGAACTGTCCACCAGGGAGCTGGCTTGGGAGTTCGGCAGGCGCGCCGGAACAGAGGACTCCATACTCTACTGGGCCGCGAAGAACGAGATCCCGATATACGTGCCAGGCATCACGGACGGCGCGTTCGGCTCGCAACTCTGGCAGTTCAGCCAGGAGCATAAAGATTTCAGGATTGACCTACTTAAAGACGAGAAGGAGCTTGCCGACATCGTGTTCACGGCCAAGAAGACGGGAGCGCTGATGGTCGGGGGCGGCATCTCCAAGCACCACACAATTTGGTGGAACCAGTTCAGGGACGGTTTGGACTACGCCGTGTACATCACGACAGCGGTCGAACACGACGGCAGCCTCTCCGGGGCCAGGATAAGGGAGGCCGTCTCCTGGGGCAAGGTGCAGAAGGACGCGAAGTTCATCACGGTCGAGGGCGACGCCACGATACTTCTCCCGATTATGATGAATGCCCTGATGGATTCAATTTAGATACAAACGCAAACATATATATTCCTCATTGCAATCTTAGAGCGATAGCCATGAGGCGCTCATTTGCATTGTTGGCCGCGATGGTGGTGGCGGCCATGTTCTGCATCCCGATAATCCCACAGGCTGCCAATGGGCAGTCATCAGAGAACCTTGTCATAATCAAGACCGATTACCAGATGCTGGGACTGACAGAGCTGCATGGCGGAGGTCATCTCACATACGAGCTCCGGGGCCAGGCCGCCGGCGATCTCAGGAGGGCCGTTCTCGCTGCTTATGACGGGATGTATGCCGGTACCACACTGGGGACGATAGACTCGCGGGAACTCAGGTTCGATGCCCAGAGCGGCTACATTGGCCGAATGGAGAATTACCTTGAGTCAAATGGGATCGAGTTCTTCGCGGGATACACGATATCATTCGCCCCGCTCCACAGGCTCGAGGATATCAGCGTGGATGCGACAGGCTTCACAACAGTGACAGACATTGCGACCGACAACTACACACCCATCAGGATATTCCTCTACTTCAATGCGGGCAATTCCAATGTCCCGTATTACTATTTCCCGCTCATGACGAGGGCATTCATCGACGCCCTCTTCCACACCGATGTGATGAACACCGGCGAATTGCACCCCGAATCTTACATCTACCAGTACAAGCACACGGATTACAGGGTCAGCGCCGGGAGCTTCCAGGACCTCAACCTCGACAAAGGCAAGATCCAGATAGCCCGCACACCCGCCGGTGAGATCGTATCTTACACTATCACCTTCCATTATAACGAAATGCCCATAACCGAAACAGGTTCCTTCAAGCCGTTCGACATCCTGGAGAACCCGCAGATGCAGTTCGCCATTGTGTTCATCTGCGCTTATGTCATGTCCACGATGCCCACCCGCATGTATGCAAATTACAAGTTCGCCTATCCCAGGAAGTTCAGGCACAAGGCTTTGAAAATCACATGGCTTCACATCACAAGCAAAGTGATGATCATTCTCCTTTTGGTGTTCTACTTCTTCCCGACCCTGTTCGGATTCATCTCGCCCAAGATATTCCTCGGAGGCATAGTCATCTGGGCGCTCTCGATACTGTTTGCGGTGCTCTTCAGCGTTCTGGCCAAAGTGCTTTACGACAAGAAACTGGAGGACGTTAACAAGGAACAGTTCGCCACGCCCGAAAGAAAAGCCGTGAGGAGGCCCGCCGAGACAGTCACCCGGGCACCCGCAGGCGCGAATGTCGTCGTCCAGCAACCTTACCCGCGCCCTGCCCCCCAACCCACGAGTGAAAAGCCGTCCGGCCCGCCATGCGCGGTGTGCAAGAAGCCCATCACCGATTATGTTGACCTGCTGAAATGCAAATGCGGCCAGCTGTACCACGAGGAATGCGCAGAGGTTGCCAAGCACTGCACCAAATGCGGCAACGCGCTTGTCGAGATTGTGCCCACCGGCCCCGCAATGGTTGATGTCAAATGCCCGAGCTGCGGCAAGATGAACTCCGTCGAAGAAGGGCTGGACCTCCTCCTGGTCAAATGCAGCTCCTGCAATGTCATCCTCGAGAAGGTCGACGACGGCTACAATTACCTCATCGTCGATAACGATCACGCTACGGCATTCCAGATGTTCGTGTCGCTGCTGAAGAACGGCAGCACCGGACTGTCCATATCCACGACCTTCCCGGACAAGCTGAGGAAGGAGCATGACATGCAAAAGGCTGAAGTGATATGGCTCACGGACACGTCGGTCGCAGACAAGAAGACCATCAACCCGCACAGGCTGGAATTCGAGATGATGCGCATGTACGCTGCCTTCGTGAAGAGCAATCCTAAATCAGCCATAATCCTTGACGGCTTCGAGTACCTGGTGGTGGAGAACGGCTTCGACAAGGTCTTCAAGTTCATCAAGAAGATAAACGACTTATCCAGCGTCAACAACGCCACGCTCATCGTCCCCATCGGAACAAGCTCATTGGAGCCGGACCAGCTCGGCACCCTGAAGAAGGAATTCGACAAGGTCATCGACATGGTCGGGAACGGCAACGAGTAGGCGCAGGCATCAAGTATGTCCAATGCCGGAAACGTGGAGACGACACCCCCAGCCATCAAGATTTTGACGCGGGGTACGGGTACGATTGCGCGGGACTGGGTGCGCTTCATTGCGGCAGCGCAGGGGGATTGCAAGGAATACTGAGAACGCCAGATAGCACTTTTCAGCATGCTAATAATGGCATTCGCAAGCTATTTACCCTAGAAAAATCATATATTCCGGGGTGAACGAAATGGGCGAGGAAGTCATGGGCGGCATCGACGGAAGGAAGAAGGCGGTTGCGATAACGATTGTGTTGGCGGTGTTAATCGCAAGCATCGGTGCGTATGTTGTATATAATCGATTCTCACAATCCCACCAAGTTGCCCACCCTTATATTCTTTTAAAGTATACATATAATGACAATCAGACAATAAGGGAAGTAATACATATCGATTACAAATATTCAATTGAGTATTTTGAAATAGAAAGAATGGTCGCATCTGTTCATACTTATGTATCTGATGTAGATAGCCCCAACACTACTGGATATGGCGACTACTATCACAAAGGGCCACTATCTGACTTATTGAACAACGAAACAAGCCCACTAACCTATTATGATGTAGACAATAATTCGATACTCAGTGGGGGGGATATATTTATTTCAGATTTAAATAAAATTACAGACGAGAATGTAATAGCTATTGGTTTAAGCCTTTGGATAGTCTATGATGGAGATGAAATTTTATGTTTTTATCTTTCATATGACCTGTGGGAAACTTTGGAGAGTCAACGATGAAGATGAAATTTCATGTGGGGTTTAAAAATAAGAGAGGTGACATGAGAATGAAACAAGTGAATATGGGCAACAAGAAAACAATAATTACTGTGTGCATAATAATGTGGATGATAAGTGTGGCTTTTTTCCCACTCATCACTGAGGGGGCCGAATCGAATGGACACAGAATGAATCAGGATACACAAGAAACACAAATGGAATTGATGTCTCAGGATACATATGAACCAAGAGCGGAGTTAATGATTCAAGATGATGATGAAGTCCAGAGTGAAGGCCCCCCCTATATGATTAGTCAATCCCAACTTATAACAGTTAAAGGAACTATTGACCCGCTCCATAGGATTTATCAGAACAGTTTATCAGGATTAAGAGTTGCTATGTATGAATGGAACATTAATTGGGACCGATGGGATTTAGTAGCAGAAAGTACCATACAGCCAGATAATTCCTATGAACTGAGGTTTAATAGACCATTACCATTCGAAGGCCAAATAGCGGTAATCGCTTCGATAGATAACATTGTACGAGTCGTTGGGCAAAAAATTGCATTTGACATAACCACCGAATATTTGAGAAGCTTCGGTGCGGGTGAGCGTTTCTATAATGATTTAGTAAATGTTCATGACTTTGATTTTTTCGGTGCAGATGATGAATTGATGGGTGTTTTTTCAATGGCACAGATAGTCAATGAAGTATATCATTGGTTTTATGAATCTACAGGATATAAAAGAAGTCTAATTGACATTGTCTTTCCAAACAAATATGGATATAAGTACGTATATCGCCCAGATACCGATAGAATATATATCAATAGTGATGGGTATTCTCAGCATGGAATTTTTGCAATCAGGCACGAATACGCACATGCAATTCAAAATTCGTGTTATTTCATACCTGCTAGTACTTGGGGTGTGCATTATCTATGGGACGAATCAAACAGGCAACAAGCGTTAATGGAAGGGTGGGCAGAGTTTTCTGAATGTGCATTTGTACTTCCACACGGAGATGCATGGCAAGTTATTCTTTTCCACGAAATTTATGGGGTTCCGTATTATGAAAATCTTGAAAATAATCGATGGGAACGTTATGGGGAAGACGAAAATAAAAACGTGTCGCTTTGGGGAGACGATGATTGGTGGGATGGAATGATTTGTGAAGGTTCGGTAGCTAGCATATTTTGGGACATTTATGATGGCCATCTCGCTATAGACCATCCAACAAATATGGTCTCGGATAATATAGACATTATGGCTGGTAACGCCCCCATATCTACTTACTACGTGATAGAACCAGCATATGAGGAAGAATTGGAACTTGGAATCGCACCAATATGGGATGTTATGGCCAATTATGATCCATATCCTTCAGATTCTCTCATTAATAATCCTATGAGTATCGATGATTTTATTGATGGTTGGTTTGCCCGAGGCCATGGAAATGACCATTGGATAAAATCAATTTGTTATAATCATGGTTTAAAACTCGAATGGGCTGCCCCAGGTGCCCCGAGTTATCTTCATCAGACCGCCCCAGCCCTAACCGACTTCCAGATCACATCCACCAACCCCCATCACGGACCCTGGATTGACTACAAGCTGAAATTGTCGGACCAGACTGAAGATCAAAATTTCCTGAGGGTGCGGCTGGAGTATCTCAATGCCGTAGGGGCATGGGTGAAGTTCCATGAGGTGAACAACGATGTGATGCCAACCGTTAATGGTTACTACACGTACAATGTCCATGTCAATGCCCTACCGGACGGCACCTGGCCTATCAGGGCGGTTGTCGATGACGACATGATGGAAACCACTTCCCAGACAGTCTCGGTAACGGTGGACACCATCAAACCGACAAGCGCGGTCACAGCCTCCGGCGCATACTGGCGCAACACCTCCCCCATCGTTATCACCGCCACGGCCAGCAACGGCCTCAGCGGCGTCAAGGACGTGAGCCTGTGGTACCAATACCGAGCGACCACCACGAGCGCATGGGGCAGTTGGGTTAATTTTGACACCGACACCTATGGCGCAGACGGATGGTCCTGGAGTTTCCCATGGCCGCTCGGCCAGGGGCATTACCAGTTCTACTCAATAGCCACCGATAATGCCGGCAATATCGAGGCCGTACC
The DNA here is from genome assembly GCA_002496385.1 of Methanomassiliicoccales archaeon UBA147. GTDB lineage: Archaea > Thermoplasmatota > Thermoplasmata > SG8-5 > SG8-5 > UBA147. The sequence continues at coordinate 26,650 of DAJR01000003.1, forward strand.
GGTCCAACCGGACTATGATGCGGAGTATGGGTACGATCTTACAGCCCCGACAATAACCAGTTTCATTATCAACAGTGGCATCGCTACAACCACATCTCGATCTGTAACATTGTCAATATCTGCTAGCGATGCCGCTGGTGATGTCTCGATGATGCGTTTTACAAATGAAAATCAATATGGACCGCAATGGCATACCGTTACCACAAACGTGGGTTCAACACACCCTGTATTACCAGGCGTTACTGAGTCAACAGTCATTACTAGAACTGAAGCAACAAGCATGAAAGTATACTTCAATGTGATAGACACGAGACCGAATCTTGACTATGTTTATGTAAAAGACAAAAACAATATTGTTATCGATACTTTCACCGGTCAATATACAAACGGAGTCTGGTCTTCTTCTATAACTGGAAACTTTGTTAAAATCGAGATTGTTTGCAATTTATTTGACACATTTGGAAGCTGGGGATTTGAAATTGGAAGTTATCAATATTATGCAGAGGAATGGAGTACTTGGGAGACGTTTTCATCAAGTAAGAACTGGGCCTTGTCTGAGGGCTATGGCTCAAAAACGGTTTATTGTCAAGTAAACGATATATTTGGCTATATCAGTAATGATGCATCAGATCAAATTACTTTCCAACCTTTTGGCACTTCAATCATAATAAATGGAAATGCTGATTATACAAACACAGAAAGCGTCGGTCTGACTCTTTCCAGTGATACCACCCCTGTTTCAATGAGATTTACAAACATTGAAAACCCAACCCCCAGTTGGCATTTCGGGGGAGATCTGAATACAAACAACCCTAGGGAACTCTGGTGGCGTTCTGAACTGCTTATACCTACTGTTGAATCGCCTCACCCTTATTCTGCCAATCTTGACCAAAGTTGGTGGGTAAACGCGCCCAACTCAGCAACACAAATGAAACTTATATTTGGTAGAATAGGTGACCAAGGAATAAAACTTTGGGAACATCCTACGGTCACTGATGTATGTGATAGCATCACATTATGTAAGGGTAATTTACCTACTACTGATCCAAAATACAACGATGCTTATGATTCATTTAGAGGATATCACACTTACGTAGAGTCACTTGAAATTCCGTCTAATTCTGTTCGCATAAGGTTACAAAGTGAAATCATGAGTCCGGGAGATTATGGTTTCGTAGCATCCCAGATTAATTGGAGAGATGATGGTTTATTTTATCCTAACGGATATGATAACACCTGGTCCATATCAAAAGCTGGTGCCCTTAAAATGAAAATCTATTTTTCCAGAGTTGATATTGGCGCAAATGATATTCTAACTGTATGGGATTCTAGTGGCACTCTTGACACGATTGTAGGTCCATTTTCTCAAAGCACGACTTATTCAGTCACCGGGGTCTCTGGAAATACCATCTGGGTACGACTTCAAAATATGAACGAAAATACCAGGGGATGGGGGATAGATATTAACAGATGGGATTATTATTATGATTCAAGTTGGACCGATTGGGAGCCGTGGGCGAGTTCCAAATCCTGGACATTGGCCGATGGAGCTGATGGCACCAGAATAGTTTGGTTACAGGCAAAGGATAGTGGGGGGAATACTGCGCTTGACTATGATGAGATAACACTTGACAGAACTGCACCAAACATACCAACATCTTCAATATCAACCACGAGTCCTTACATTTTTGTGAATGGTAATATTTTATCTTATAGTGATATGATGGGAAATTCACCTCAACCATTCACTATTCAGGGAACTGCGTCTAACGGCGGTTCTGGACTATGGATAGCAACTTCATCAAGTGCCTTTGGTGATTCACCTCCTGATGATTTCAGCCCAGGCAGCTGGTCATTTGGTTATAGCATCATTGGCGCAGATGCAGGAAGCGGTACTATCATAGTTACAGTCTATGATAATGCTGGAAACACGAATACAGTTCCATTTAATTATATTGAAGATAACGTCGGTCCAACCACCATTCTTAGTTTTCCTCCGAATAATTTTGTGACCGCTAGTTCCACTCCAGCCTTTACTTGGGCGAGTTCTGATATTTATTCTGGCATATCAAATAGTTATAGGTTAGAAATCAGTAAAGACTCGGTAATTTTATATGATGGAATCGTTACTACGAATTCAATTGTCTGCCCAATTACATTGAATGATGGCCTTTATTATTGGAAGGTTATAAGTACGGATAATGTAGGAAATTCCGGTCAATCTCCCACATATTCATTTATCGTGGACACCACATCACCTATTGCTCAGATAACGTCTCCGTCTTCTGGAGCAACAGTAAATGGCATTATCAATATTCAGGGAACTGCAACGGACTCTAATATCCGCTCCTATAAACTTGAAATAGGAAGGAGTACAGCTCCTTCAAGCTTTGAACTTCTCACTTCCTCAACATCGAGTACTACTGGCATATTATATACTTTGGATACTTTTACTCTAATCAATACAGTATATACACTGAAATTAACCGTCGAAGACCAAGCAAATCATATTAGTTCACAATCAAGCATCATTACGTTTTCTAATCCTGATGAAATAAATAAGCTCCAAATTTCTTCAATTGGAACAGATGATTTGCGTTGTTCTTTCTTTTTAAACAGCGGTCAATTAGTTACTGCATGGGTGGAGGATAGTTTAGGAGGATTTATTAAAAGCATACATCAGAATATTTGGATGAGTGCGGGAACCTATCCTTCAGGCGTAATTTGGGATTGGACAGATTCAACTGGAACTGTTATGGGTACTGGCGATTATGTTATTAAAGTTGATTCTACAACAGCGCCTTTAGTTTCACTGGATATCCACGTTCGAAATGCTCCGATAATTACAGTATCTTCTGGTTATGGAACGACCACCCCGACTTTTACTTGGACCGACACGATAGGTAACACACCAACATGGCATGTGTATGTGGATGGTAATCATCATGCGACAACAACCACTGCTTCCGCACAGGTGCTCTGCATAAATGAGCATCAGACCATAGAGATTTTCGGCGAATATCTGGATCCGGTCACCGGTGCAGCATATGTCACTAAGCCCGGCAGCATAGAATATTCAGCGCCCATAGCTCGGATACACGGGACCATCTCAGCCCCTGGCAGTTTTTGGTACACACCCAGCGGAATGCACAGCGTCCAATTCAGCGCGACGGTCAATATCAACCCTTCCGTGAACCCGTGGAAATCTGCCTGGGTGGGTGGTGCAACTGTCATGTATCCCTCACTTCCCGTGACAGATACTACCATAGAATATGAGATTTTTCTGCCGTCCGGTCTTAACACCAGAATAACGGCATCTCTGAACGGTCCCTCTCAGTACATGGGATCTTACTGGAGGACCCATTACGGCATAAAGGATCCGGCCACAGAATCATTGCTTGACAGTTATGATGTGTTTTTCGACCTGCAGGCGAACAACGACTATGAAATCAATCTGGAAATCGAATGGAGGCCCTCTTGGTCCCCGGGCGGGGCTTGCCCGTATGTCGCTACCTGGAATGGCGAGGAGTATGTTATAGACAACAACATCCTCGGGAAATCCGATTATATTTCCGATGCCAGCCCGGACATAACAGATCATTTCAGGTTGACCGCTGGCCCAGAATTACTCAACGGGGTATATCCTATTACCGTGGGCGAACTGGGGGCTCATTACAGCATATTCGATTCTTTCGAACTGTTGCTCGTGGACCACAATCCGGGAAGCAATGTTATAGTGGATACCGGGGGTAATGTTCGCACCTACAGCGAATTGCAGCCCCCCATAAGCTGCACGGACAAGTGGGACACAGATCGATTGCCGGATGTTTCCGGCCACGACCAGGTATATGACGGCTTTGCAGGCGATTGGCTGGAGATGGATTTCGGCCTCGTGGAATCGAACTTCGCCAAGTTTGTCCTCAACACCGATGCGAAGCCCGAGCCAGGTGGCGGTGGCGACACAATTCGTATTGAGGAGGAGATACCCGGACCTATTGTGATTCAGATTCTGGATGAATGGGGTCAATGGCTTAACGTATCAGAGGTTTACCCGCGGCATTATTGGCATTATGATATGGTAGATATTTCTCCTTATGTAAACCTTGGAAGTCCGTTGAAAGTGAGACTGAATTGGGAGTCATTTCATAAATTGGCTTTCGTAGGGTTAGATACCTCAGAGGATGAGGAGATTGAGATTCATATTGCGCCTTTGGTACGGGCAACCGATGAGGCTCTAAACAATGTAACTGAACAGGTCAAATATTCTGATGGCAGATATACGGATATGATGCCTGACCAATACATTACGTTAGATTATGGGTATGTCGAGCTAACAAAGGGTGAGAGAGATTTTATTCTTGTTTCAAAAGGTTATTATGGCATTAATGACGGAAAACCAACCGCAAGTGCAGTTCCTTTGCCGCCTACTTCGCATACTTATGAACCAATTTATTTTGATGCGAGAGATTCAGAAGCCTCAGATGCATCTGTTTCCAGTTACTTCTACTACTTTGGGGATGGCACAACAAGCGGATGGCTTAGTGATTCCATAACATACCACGAATACACAGATGAAGGCGTGTATAATGTTACCCTGATTGTAAAAGATGATAATGTACCATATAAAATTGGAATTACCACAACATCGGTCACTATATTCAACAGAAATCCCGAACCTGTCCTGGAAATATACCAAGATGTTGAAATCAGTTTGAGAATTACTGGCCGTAAAGGAAATTCAGCCACGATCCAAATTTATGAAGATGATGTGTTGATTATTGAAGAATCCGTAACCAGAACTCCGGATAATCCCAATGCAGAAATGGCATGGGTATCATTGCATAAATATTTGAACCGGGATTATCGCGTTGTTTTGCTATACGACTCTACACATCTGGGTGCGAACCCCACATGGCTAAACTTCACCTCTGGCGAGGCTTACGTGCCATTCTTCATGTACTTCAGCACAAAGAATGGATGCCACCAGATTGTCTCGGTGCCTTCATCATACTTAAGCGATGTTGTGGCGATTAATCCCCATTATACATTCGATGCTTCTGGTTCATATGACATTGACGGCGAAATCGTTTCCTATGTTTGGAACTTTGACGATAACTCCATTTCAGATGCTATATTCACTGAACATACGTACTCCGAGCCGGGTCAATACATTGTCATGCTGACGATTATAGATGACGATGATGCGATTGCCAGGGAAACGTTGGTGGTCGAAGTGTGCCAACCGTAGGTTGAATGCATCTCTCATCATCTGCTAGCAGCGCATTCGACGATGGCGCGATACCATCTTCCAGCTGAATCAGCGCCATGCTACTCGCAACAATTTGATGACAATCGGTGAATTCGGTAACTAAATCTATGCAATTCAGAATTCGCCATGGGTTGTCAATGTGAAAACAATCATTCCCAATAAATTTCCGCCGTAATCGGCATTCTGGAAACGATGAGATTACGGCGGGTATTACGGCAATCTCCAAACAATGAGATTACCGCTAGAAAACCTCAGCCTTCGAGTGTACCTCGATGCCCTTGCTCGTGATGTTGTAGGGCTTGATGCGCCTGGAATGGTTGGCTCTCCTCATCTTGACCACTCTGACAGACAATTGAATATCCGAGCCGTCGCTGGTCTCGTTGTACCTGAGGAGGATCACCCCGTCCGCCACATATTCCACTAGCCCGTCCCTAGAGACGTTCGGTATTTCCGGTTTCACTTCCGCGGTGAACAGGGCGGTCGCTCCCGAGCTCTTAATCTGCTTGCACAGGTCGAAGAGTCCCGCTCTCCTGTCCGATTCGCTGTCAAAGAGCATGCTGAGCAATGAGACCGAGTCGAACACCACGCGTTTCGAGCCTGTCTGCTTTATGTACGTGGGCAACTCGCCGCGGATCCGGGATATCGTGCTCTTGGCATCCGAGGGCTCGAGTTTCACAAGTGTCAGGGTCTTGTTCTCGACGAACGGGCGGAGGTCCCATCCGTAAGTGAGGGCGTTGCTGATTATGGCAGTCTCGTCCTCCTCGAGGGAGATGAATATTCCCTTCTCTCCCTTCTGAAGGCCCGCCCAGATGAATTGCAGGGACATCGTGGTCTTCCCTGTCCCGCACGAGCCCAGGAGGGCAATTATCTGGCCTGCGGGGATTCCCCCGCCAAGCATGTCGTCCAATCCGCCGATGCCAGTTCCGACCTTCTCATCCGCCATTTTTCCACCTCACCGAATCGTCTCCATGTTTATCACTGCCATGCCGCTGTGGTCCGTCACCATTATCGGGAACCGCGCTATCCTCTCCTTGTCGAGATGCGGCATTATGCTCATGAACTTCTCGATATACATGAACCTCTGGCGCTTGTGGCTCTGGAGGTACTTGGTCCACTCGAAGACCAATACCCCGTCAACGCTGTCGAAGAGCATCTGCTCGTCACGCTTCTCCAGTATCCCCTGTGTGAGCATGATGTAAATCACGCCGCCCCAGCGTTTCGAGGCCCTCTGCATGCCCCGCAGGACGTTCACGAGTTCCGAGATCTTGATGTTGTCTGAAACGACCAGGTCGGTCAGCGAATCTATGATTATCATCGATTTCGGCGGCGCCTCGTCAAGGTACTGGATGAGCGCCTCGAGGACGCTCTCCTTGGGGGTGCTTGCGAAAAGAACCCCGCCGTTGTCCTCGCCAGTCCAGGAGGCCGGCACCATGCTCTTCTTGTAGTAATGGGCGCTGAGGTCCTTGAACTTGATCTTCCTGGACAGCATGTTGTAGAACGCCGGGTCGAAACCCTCGTGGATCTCCCTGAGGATGTCGTCCTTTGTCCTGGAGAAGGTTATGTAGCAGATATGCTCCGGCAGTCCTTCGCAAGAGCAAAAGGAGCCGATTAGGGATTCCATGATCTCTGGATGTTCCTTTGATGTCGCGAGCTTGAATGCCGAAGTGTAGACGAACTCATGCTGGCCCGCGCCGATGTCGCCGAAGAGCATCACCACAGAGCCTTCCGGCAGGCCGCCGTCTATTATAGCGTCAAAATCCGGCACTCCGGTCGGCACTTTGAGTACATGGTGTCCCATCAAATTCCTCGACAGGGCCATAACGCGAACAGACAATAAAGAGATTGCGGTGTTCTGGGGAATCCGCAAATCTTAAATCGCCCCCCCTCATGTCCCATTTGAAGGGCGTGAGTTCATGAAGCAGATTGTGGAATGCGTGCCGAATTTCAGCGAGGGAAAGGACAAAGCCATCATTGACCAGATAGTTGCCGCCATCGAGAGCGTCGATGAGAGCCGGGTAGTCGATGTCGACATGGGCGCAGACACCAACCGAACGGTCGTAACGTTCTTCGGCACCCCGGAGAGCGTCGCGGAATCCGCCTTCCTGGCTGTAAAAAAATCATCTGAATTGATTGACATGGCAGTTCACAAAGGCGCGCACCCCAGGATGGGCGCGACCGATGTCTGCCCCTTCATCCCTGTCTCCGGGGTCTCAATGAAGGACTGCGTGGAGATATCGAAGAGGGTCGGAGCCCGCATCGGGAAGGAGCTGGGCATCCCCGTGTATCTCTACGAGGAATCCGCACCCACCGAGGAAAGGCGCAGCCTGGCATTCATCCGCGCGGGCGAATACGAAGGTCTCCGGTCCCGTTTCAAGTCAACAGCCCTGAAGCCGGATTACGGCCCCGCGAAGTTCGTCCCGAAGTTCGGAGCCATGGCAATCGGCGCCAGGGAGTTCCTGATTGCCTACAACATCAATCTCAACACCAAGGACAAGAAATACGCTTCTGACATAGCCCTGGAAATCCGGGAGAGCGGCCGCGTGAAGAGGGGCGCCAGTCCCACAGGTTTTTACAAGGACGGCGAGATAGTCAGGGACAAGAAGGGCAACAAGGTCGAGATCCCCGGGAAATTCAAGAATTGCAGGGCCATCGGCTGGTACATCGAGGAATACGGCCAGGCCCAGATATCCATCAACCTGACGAACTACCATGTCACTTCCATCCATGCGGTGTTCGACGAGGTGTGCAAGCTTGCCGAGCAAAGGGGGCTGAGGGTCACCGGCTCTGAGATTGTCGGCCTGGTGCCCAAGAGAGCCATGTTGGATGCCGGCATCCATTACCTGAAGAAGCAGCGCAAGCCCACCGGCTTCCCCGAGAGAGAGGCGATAGAGACGGCCGTGCGCTCCATGGGACTCAGGGACCTGAGCAAGTTCGACCTGGACGACAAAGTGGTCGAGTATGTCCTCAAGGACAAGTGCAGGCTCGTGGACATGACGGTTTCCGACTTCGTCGATGAGGTTCAGACCGATTCGGTGGCGCCCGGCGGAGGAAGCGTGGCCGCACTCGGGGGCGCACTCGGAGCGGGGCTGGTGGCCATGGTGTCCAATCTCACCACCGGGAAGGATTACATCAAAGTCTACAAGGACATCTGCCGTATCGGCCTGGACACCGAGGCCCTGAAAGCAGCTCTCCTGTACAACGTGGATGCGGATACCCAGGCATTCAACTGTGTGATAGCGGCCAACCGGCTCCCCAAGGGCACGCCAGCCGAGGCGAAGGCCAGGGACAGGGCGATCCAGGACGCTTACAAGGAAGCAATCAACACCCCGCTCGACAGTGCAAAGAAATGCCTTGAGGTACTCAGGCAGGCCAGGGAGATTGCCGGAAAAGGCCTGAAGAACTCCATGTCCGATGTCGGGGTCGGCGCGCTGTTTGCCCATGCCGGCATGCATGGCGCTTTGATGAACGTGAAGATCAACCTTCCCAACATCGAGGATAAGAAATTCGTCGATTCAATGCGCAAAGAATGCCAGAAGCTGGCCAAGGAAGGGGACAGGCTTCTGGAAGAAATCCTGGGAACAGTCGGGAAAAATATTTAATTTCATGCGGTCTAGATTTCTGTCGACTTCAGTGTAAAGATGCCGAGGACCCTCAGTCCTTCAGGGCTGAGATGANNCAAAGAAAATCGAAGCCTTCCAGCTTCGATAAATCAGGCATGCAACCGCCCTGTAGTAAACATACAGCCGCGAATCCACTGGCATTGATGCAACTCAGAAACGCCAGTCCCTTTCGCTAACCATACTTGGTTAGCGTTAAGACGAGGCTGTGCCTCGCCTGTTTAGGGGCTGGTAGTTTACAGGCCAATCAGCAACGGAAGCAGTCAATCCGCCGTTGCTTATCGAGCTTATATTGTCAAAAGCAAATCGAAGCCTTCCAGCTTCGATATTCAGGCATGCTCCATTTTGAGATATAAAATGGGTTTGCCGAATCTTTGATTCGGCATTTAAATTCCCTATGGTAAACTTCCGGCTCGGCGCTACTGGCAGGAGCAGCCCCCGCCGCAGGTGCCAGTGCACTCATGGAGCTCGCCTTCCCGTATCTCGACGAGCTTCAGCTTGAAGTTGAGGACTTTCCCTGCCAGCGGGTGGTTCATGTCCAGCGTGACCGTCTCTTTGTTCATCGCGGTTATCGTGACAGGGACCTGTATCCCCTGGGGGAGTGTGGCCATAAGCGTCATTCCGACATCCAGGCCTTCCGCCGGGAGCCTGTTCCGGGGGATGTCCCTTGACATGTCCTTCTGGTATTCGCCGTATGCCTCTTCGGGCCGGAGCGTTATCTCCTTCTCCTCGTTCAGCGCCATGGCGACAATGGCCTTCTCGAACCCGTCGATGACCTGCTGGGCGCCTATCTGGAATTCAAGGGGACAGCCCTGCTTCTCGGTGCTGTCGAAAAGGCTTCCGTCCTCCAGCGTGCCCGTGTACTCCACCTTGACGAAGTACCCTGCCTTGATTGGCGTGGCTGTTTTCTTTGGCTTCGCGGATTTCGCAGGCTTCTTGGCGCTTCCTTTCGAACTTGATTTTTTTGGCATGATATCACACAACTCCGGATTGGCCAACAGGATGAAATACTTAATAATTTGTGCTGAAAGGGTTAATATCCGACGAAGGCATGGCCCAGCCGCATGAACGTGCGGGTAAGGGCGCTGGAAGAGCCGGACATCGAGGAGACCATTCGGGTCATGAAGGAGGCCTGGACAGATTCCTACGAGTCCCTGGAATCGGATTATTACCCCAGGGAGGCTCACGAGTTCGACATGGGCCTGAACACCGCAGAGAGGTATACTGCCAGCATGGAATACGAATACGGTTTCTTCTTCATCGCCGAGGCGGACGGGAGGATAGCTGGCTCGATACGCGGCGAGATCATCGGGAAGAGCGGCTTCGCCATGATAAGGAACATCGCCGTGCATCCCGATTTCCACAGGAACGGCATCGGCCAGGCTCTGATGGAACACACGCTTGAATACCTCAAGGCAAAGGGCTGCCACAAAGTTTCGCTGAACACGATGCCTGTGCTTCTCCCGGCCATCGGTCTCTATCTGAAGTTAGGGTTCGTGCCTGAAGCATACCTGGCCAAGCAGTGGTGGGGCGTGGATTTCATCTGCATGAGCAAGTGGTTTGAAAAGAAAACCAACAGCGCTTGAATAGATTTGTTTATCTTGTGAATATAGGGTCTAGGGGCTGGGGTCTAGGGACTAGGGTCTAGNNTAGGGTCTAGGGTCTAGGGTTGCTAGAATTTTTTTATGCTGGCTGTTCGGGACAGCCAGCAAGCCCTAGCCCCTTAACTCCATTTTCCATGCAGAGACCCTAGCCCCTTTATTCCATTTTGTATGCAAAGACCCTAGCCCCTCTACATACAAATTGGATAAACCGATTTTGACCAATAATCACAGCTGGAACAGCCTGGCCATGACCTTGGCGTCATTCACGAGATTGACAACCTTGGAATACTCGTTCGGCTCGTGTGCCAGCTCGTCGTTCGTCTCCCATACCGCCGCCGGGAGGCCCTTCTCCCTGAAACATGCGGCGCAAGTGCCGCCGCCGATGCCCATGGGTACCGCTTCGATGCCGCGCATGTCCTTCAGTGCCAACTGGAGGTTCTTCACTATCTCGGCATGCACCGAAGTTGCCTGGGGTGCCTTGCCCATCCGTATGTCCTCGAAAGAGATCTTTGCTCCGGTCTCTTTCTCAACTTCCCTGGCTATCTGCCTGATGAATTTCATCACTTCGTCCAGGTCGATATCGGGCAGCACGCGACAGTCCATGTGGAATATGTCCTCCCCCGGTATGGTGTTCACATTGGGCACGTTTGGCTCCTTCTTGGTGCATTCGAATGTCGAGAACGGCGGGTCGAAGAGCTTGTCCTGGAGATGGAATTCCCTGTAGAGCTCGTCGCTCACCCGGGCGACGAACTTGGAGGCAGCCCAGAACGCATTGGTCCCCTTATCTGGCCGGCTGGCATGCGCCTGTTTCCCGTGCGTGACCACCTTCATCTGGAGATGGGATTTCTCGACTATCTCAATCTTGCTGCCGTCCGGCGAGCCAGCGTCCGGAACGAGGATTATATCGTTCTTCCCGAAGATGCCCAGGGAAATAAGGTGCTGGATGCCGAACCTGCTGCCGACCTCCTCGTCCGCGACGATGGCCAGCTTGATGTCCCTTTCCTGTTTTTCGCCTGAGTCCAGGATGGCTTTTGCAGCGAAGATGGACGCGGTCAGTGCCTGGCCGTTGTCCTCCACGCCGCGGCCGATCAGCTTCCCCTTTCTCAGTACAGGGTCGAACGGGTTGGTCTTCCAGAGCCCGCGGTCGCCTTCCGGCACTATGTCCATGTGGGAAACGACCCAAACCGGCGGGAGCTTCCTGTTCCTGCCGGGAACCGTCACAATGATGTTTGGCCTGTGGCCGCCCGGCACGCGCGCGTCCTTTGCTTCTATAACCTCCACTTCGGTGAAACCCATCAGCCTGAGCTTCATCAGGATGAAGCTGGCGCGTTCCGCCTCTCCTGTCCCTCCGCTGTCCGGGGCGATTGCCGGTATCCTGCACATCTCTGTAAGGAAAACAATCATCTCGTCTCTGAGATTCTCAACATTCTGGCTCAGGTCCTTCATCGCAACACCCGGGTAATGCTGCCGAGGAAACCTGGAATCCTTGATAAATGTTTGTATTCGAGGTAAACGTTCAGTGAAATGAAGGTGGTGTTATTGTAAATTGCCGGGTCGGGAAGCGGGAATTTGTTTGGTTATTGAAGCTAAGGGAAGCGGGATTCGGCGACGGAATCAATGGCTGGTGATACAGCCATTCCGTACGCTTCCCTTTTCCCGAGTCCCGAACTTCAGAAAGCAGAACTCTCACTATTCGAGGTTCATCCGCCTGGCCTCACATACTGCTCGTACCAATCCTCGACATTGTCATCCTCCCTGGGCCCCTCCCTCGGCCTGAGGACCAGCCTCTTGCCCAGTTCGGAGGAGCGAGCCCTGATCAGCGACCAGGCCCTGTCATTTCCTTCGAACCTCACGGCGATGTTCTCCTTCTTCTTAATCTGGACCGAGGCGGCGCCGATGATCTCGCCGTCCGAGATGGCTATCCATGACGAGCCTATGCCGAATTTCTGGGTTACGAACGGGACCAGGTAGTATGCCAGGTTGTCCCTGGCTGTGAGAACGGCCTCGAATCCGGTAGGTCTCTTCCGCAGCATCTCGATATCTTCTTTCACAACCCAATGAAGCGCGTCGGACTGCCATCTCGGCGAATCGCCGTGCCTCAGGAAATACCCTTTGACAAGGAATCCCTCGTCCTCCAGCTCCTGAAGGATGCTGCGGAGCTCGAACATCCTGTACTCGCCTTTCGTGTAGAAGCCCAGTAGCTCGGCCGTGAAGATGCCGAACTGGCGGAATATCCCGCGTATCACTTCCTTTCTGGCATATTCCTTTGAATGCGGTGAATCCGGCGTGAGATAATACTTGTTCTCCGGGTCCCTCAGGAGGATGAGCCCGTACCCCAGCTTCTGCCTGGCTTCAAGCGTGGACCTGTATCCCAGGGGCGACAGCCTCACCATCGCGCCCCATGACATGCGGCCCTCCTCCTTGAACATGGAAACCAGCATCCGCATCTGCTCGTCCGGTTCCACGCCCAGCGCGGCCTTGTGCAGAGCCAGCTCAGGATAGGTGGGGTAGGTCAGGACCCTGGGAATCAACTGCCCAAGGGCCACAATGCCAAGGGCGTGCAATTTCTTGAGGGGCACGGTGGACTTGCACCGCAGCGAGGCTGCCTCGTCCGACCTGAAACTCCCGAACTCCCTCAGGCCTTCGTGGATGCCCGGGAACCGGCGCTTGGGAAGTATCCTCTGCTTCCAGAGCAGGTATGATAGGAACTGGCTATCTGTCATCTCGATGTCCTCGACAGGGCCTTTGACCAGCCATTCGCGGATTTCCCTGTATCCTGCGTCAAGGAATATCTGTCTGGCTGCCTTGTCCAGTTCTCTCGCGTCCTTGCCGAACGCCCGTTTGAACCGTATCAATCCCATGAGGTTCTTCTTGTAGTACTGCGAGAATCTGTCCAGCGATTCCAGGAATGCCGGAAGCAGGGATTGGTCATCGAGGGCCAGTTCTCTTATGTCGAGACAGCCGGACATCTCCCACATCTCCATCATGCCTGCGCAGGTGGGCCCGTCGAATATCGGGTAATACCATGTATCGCCGAACCTCCTCCTGAGCTCGACGCGGTGATGCTGGACAATGGGGTCGTACTGGGTCAGCACCCGGACGCCCCTGGCAGGTTCCTTGGGCTGCGCTCTGAGCCCGGCAATCTCATCGGCGAAAATGAGCATCTTCTCCCCGCCCTCGACGGAGAATTCTGCAATCCTGCCATCGTCCAGCTCTTTCTGGAGCAGCGCCTTGGCATCTCTCAGGGACAGGCCGACCGCATAGGCCAGGGACCTCTGCGACATCGGGCCGTGGGCCCCGAGGACGGTCAGTGCGATCTTTTTCAGAGCCTCGCCTCTTTTCTCTGGCTCGGGAGTGATGTCGAGTGCGGTGTATCGGTTGAACGTGGACCAGCTCTCCCTGTCAACGAACTTCCTGACCACATGCATGTTCCTGTCCAGCTTTTCCATTGCCTCCTTGACCTTCTGCGAAGGCAGCCCGGACTCCTTGGCCAGCGCCATTATGTCGGTCCCGTCCCCCGCGGCGATTATGTCCAGAATGCCCTTCTCCGTGCTTGAGACTGGCTCGTTCCGATAGGCAGTGACGTAAGTGCGGGCGTCCCTTTCCCTGACAAAGCAGACCGAGCCATCCATGAACCGCCCGTGCAGGATGTCCCCGGACCTTCTCCGTTCCAGCCATTCCGCATATGCCCCATCGGGAAGCCGTGCCAGGATATCCTGCGGCATCCAAACCACTCCGTACCTGTCGAAATACTCGTCCAGGTCCCGCAATGGCTCGGTGTGCTTGGCGAGCAGGAAGTTCTCCACCTGCGGCTGGAGGATTGACAGGCCGCCTTCCTTTCCCTGGAGCCTTGCGCGGTCCTCGACCATCATGTACTGGAGCTCCGGCTCGGTGAAGGAGCCGCTGGCCAGGATGCCTTTGGACTCCAATTCCGCCAGCACTCCGGATATCTGTTCCTTCTGCAAACCGAGGTCATAGGCCAGTTCGTCAAGCGTCAGCGGCGCGAAATATTCTATGTGCCGCTGGACAATTCTCCTGAGGAAGCTCCGGTCGGGTTTGGCGCGGCCGATGTCGCGAACGCCCCACAGCGTGTTCCCCTTGGCATCCAGGGTTGTCCTGGCAGCCATGTAAGCGCGCTCGAGAGCGCCAAGCTCCCTGCTCACCTTCTTCGGGTCGGCCTCCAGCTTCTTCGAGAGGGAGAGCGCGGTCATGGGGCCTTTTTCAAGCAGGGACAGTATGGTTTTGCGGGTGTCGTCCAGCTTCATCGCCTTCGCATGGATGGCCATGAAGCCCCCGACCTCGGACGGATGGCACCACAGCGGCCGCCCGGTCCAGACCGATGCGACGGCGCGGGAGTTCACTGCCTCCGCGGCCATGATGGCCAATTCCTTTTCAGGAAGGCCGGAGTGGTCGTAGATGCTGGCATCCTTCCTGGTGAACAGTTCGAGAGGCCCGGCCGAGGCTAGCAGTTCGGGTATGTCCTTGGCCGACTCCACGATGGGGAACTTGGCGGAGAAATAGCTGGCGACCTTCTCTATCTCGAATTCGGGCTTCAGGGACTCGGTTCCCCCGACCCGCATCAGGACCTTCCTGTGCAGTTCCTTCAGGAGCGCGCTGCGGTCGTGCATCAGAACAATATCTGACATGCCCACCAGCACTATGTTGTGGGCGAACGGCGACGG
Organism: Methanomassiliicoccales archaeon UBA147; assembly: GCA_002496385.1. Taxonomy (GTDB): domain Archaea; phylum Thermoplasmatota; class Thermoplasmata; order SG8-5; family SG8-5; genus UBA147. Next base: position 41,822 of record DAJR01000003.1, read on the forward strand.
AACATCCGATGTCCCCGCATGCGTGACCTGGATGCTGCCGTTCTCAATCCCGGAGAGCACCCGGACCGCATTGTCAGTGCTCATGGCCTGGTTCAGTATCTCGCTCACTGTCTCCCTGACTATCGGGAAATTCTCCCTGTCCTCAAGGGACCGGAGGACCTTCTGGGAGCGCTGGGCCTGCCTGCCGACAGGCACCTCCCTGCCCTGGTAGTTCCTGAGCACCATCAGCCCCCGCGTGCTGCAGTGCCTGAACCTCTGCTTGAATAGTTCGGTCTCCCTGATGGCCTCGCCCAGGAGGTCCATGACATTATCTGAGGTCACAAGGCCCTCTATCCCGTCGATCGGTATCTTGCCCGGGACGGTAAGCATGAAGCAGTCGTCGTTTATCGAGACGCTGACATTGCACCCGAACCTGTTCGACACGGCCATTGCATAGGCCCTGGATAGCGCGTCGTTGACCCGTCTGCCGAAGCAGTAATGGAAAATGATGTTCAGGTTCTCTTTCGGGTCCACATATCCCTCGATCAGCAATTCCCTGTCCGTGGGCACGGTCCCATTGAAGGCCAGCTGCTCGCGGATGTAAGAGGATATGGTCACGGCGCCGCCTTTGTCCAGCCGGAAATTATCCAGGAGCCATTTTGCGGAATCCTTGCCAGATTCCATCAGCCGCTTCATCCTGCCCCTGAACTTCCCGATCTCGACCGAAAGGTCGAAGCTGCGGGGAAGCATCTCTCCTGTCCACGATGGAATTGTCGGCCTGCGGCCGGTAGCCGGTTTGACGAATATGCTCATCTCCCTGGCCCTTGTGAACTCGTATGCCCGCCCCCCTAGCACGAACACGTCCCCCGGAGCCAGGCGCTCGACGAAACCCTCGGACAGCTCGCCCAGCCTGCCTCCCGAATCCGAATAGACCTTGTAATTCGCCTCCTCGGGGATGGTCCCGCTGTTCAGGTAATATATCAATCTGGATGATTTCTTCTTCCCGAATTCGCCGGCCTCGTCGTCGAGCCATATCTTCGAGTAGACATGGGGCATGTCCCTGCTGGAGAGATAATGAAGCGTGGCAATGAAATCCTCCCTGGCGAGCGTGTGGAAGCTATAGGAATTGCGCACCAGCTTGAAGGCATCTTCCACCTTCCAGACCTTCTCCAGCGACATGCCGACGATGGTCTGCGCCAGAACGTCCAGGGAGTTCCTGGGGAGGTCCACCCGGTCTATGAAGTTCTCGCTCGCTTTCTTGGCCAGCACTGCGCATTCCACCAGGTCATCGTTATCGAACGCTATCAGTTTCCCGCGGCTCACCTCCCCGTAGCCATGCCCGGACCGGCCCACCCTCTGCAGGCCCTTCGCTATGCTCTTCGGAGAGCCTATCTGGCACACCATGTCGATGCTGCCGACATCGATGCCAAGTTCCAGTGAGGTGCTGGATACGGCCGCCCTCAGCTCGCCCCGCTTCAGCCTGTCCTCGACGTCCAGCCGCGTCTCGCGGCTCAGGCTCCCGTGATGGGCCGCGATGTTCTCCACGCCCAGGTCGCCGAGTTTCAGCAGGACTGCCTCGGTCCCGCTCCTGGTGTTCGTGAAAACAAGAGTCGTGGTGTTCTCCATGACCGCGTCCCGCAGGGCCTCGTACATCCTGGCATTGATTATCTCGAAGGGTAGCGCGGTCATGTCCTCGACAGGCGTCATGACCTCGATTTCAACCTTCTTGTTGCTGGCCACCTCGACGAGGCGGACGTCCCGCTCCTTCCTGCCGTCATAGCCGACAAGGAATCTCGCCATCTCCTCGATCGGGGCCTGGGTGGCTGAAAGACCTATGCGCGTCGCGGGCGAGTCCAGGCGGCTCTCCAGCCGCTCCAGGCTGACTGACAGATGCACGCCTCTCTTGGAACTGCAGATGTCGTGGATCTCGTCCATGATGACCCATTCCGCGGTGTGCAGCGCCTGGCTGAACTTGGGTGTGGACAGGATTATTGCCAGGGACTCGGGCGTGGTGATGAGTATGTGGGGCGGTTTCCTCGCCATCTTCTGGCGCTCGTAGCTGGTGGTGTCACCCGACCTCACGCCCACGCGAATCCTGGGCTTTGCCAGGCCCTTGCTTTCAGCAAGCTTCTCAAGCTCGGACAGCGGCTCCAAAAGGTTCTTGTTGATGTCATTGGCCAGTGCCTTGAGCGGAGAAACGTAAACGCAATAGATCTTGTCCTCGAGCAGGCCTTTCTCCTGCCTGCCCAGGAGCTCGTTGATTATGGAGAGGAAAGCGGTGATAGTCTTCCCCGAGCCTGTGGGCGAGGATATCAGGACGTTCTGCCTGGCGTGGATTATGGGCACGGCAAATGCCTGGGGCTCAGTTAGCCCTTCAAACTTCGAGTTGAACCACTCCCGGACCAGGGGGCGCATGAGGCCAAGCACTTCCTTCTTGGTGTGCTGCTTCTTTACCCTTTTAATCATGTTATATCACGCGATTATGATGATGAATCGCAGGGTATCTGGTTAGGGGAATATAAGGCTGTTGGGAGCATTGTACAAAAGGATACCCCCATACCTAATTTTTATATCTCCGCGCCTGTTCCCGCCCCTTAGAATCGGTGATAACATGACCGTAACGCTGACCGGCAAAGAACTGAATATCGAGGACCTCGTGAACGTCGCCAGACATGGCGAGAAGGTGGAGCTGCACCCGGACGCAGTCAAGCGGATGGAGAAGTGCCGCGCCATGCTGGAGAAGAAGGTCAGCAAGGGCGAGATAATGTACGGCGTGAACACCGGCATCGGCGAGTTCTCCGAGGTCGTGCTCAATGCGGATCAGATAAAGGAGTTCCAGAAATACCTTGTTTACAATCATGCTGCCGGGATAGGCGACCCGGCGCCCCAGGAGTATGTCCGGGGTGCGATGCTGCTCCGCGCCAA
>DAJR01000006.1 GCA_002496385.1 Methanomassiliicoccales archaeon UBA147
GTAAACTACCAGCCCCTAAAGGGACTGGCGTTTGTCGCCAGGGCTGGATGTTTACAAGCATAAGCCATGCACCTGATTTATCAAAGCCAGATAGCTTTGATTTTCTGTGCTAATAGATTGAACGGTGCATGGCGGTCTATTCCTACTTCCATTCGTGTCCCGGTCAATTCATCTCCGGCCTGAAGTCCAGAGGGTTCTTGACCGCATGACACTAAAGGGGCTGGCGTTTGCGCGGGGCGATTGCCTGATTCATCGAAGCTAGTCTGAATTTTTTGGAATCTGGGGGTCTAGGGACTAGGGTCTAGGGTTCCTAACATATGTTTTGTGCTGGCTGTCGACAACAGCCAGCAAACCCTAGCCCCCTTATCCCATTTTCTATGCAAAGCCCCTTTATTCCGTTTTGTAAGCAAAGACCCTAGACCCTCTACAAAAGATTTCACATCATTCAATTGCTTTGATTGCATGAGTACGGCATGCAACGGCATTTCACGTAACCATCATTCGATGACAGAATCAACTTCCCTCTTCAACAGATTGATCTGGTGGCTGTCCATTGTGGAAGGATTGATTGAAATGAGCAGGATGGAGCGATTGATCGCAACCTGGTCCCTGAGAGATTGGATGAGCTTCAGGACAGTGATGAAATTGTTGTTCGTGATCAGATATTCAATTCCGTCCAGCAGGATTATTCCCCCTTCCTTCCCAAGGAATTCCTCGAGGGAGAGGCTCAGTTTCTCCAGGTCCTTGGGCCGCACTGCCTCCTCCTTCGCCACGTTGGAGAGCCACAGGATAGGTATGGTGCCCAGTTCATATCTCTCCCTCACCTTTTCGGGGAAGGTCCTTGTGACGCAGTAACCGGGCATGCCCCGGGCCATCGCCACCTTGAACAGATGGTAGGAGTGTACGGACCTTTCTTCCGGTATCAGGTATGTGAAACTCGATTTTAATTTCATCTCGCTGTCATCTGGTTCTACAATGGGTTCTGCCACGGTCTCCTCTCCGGGGGATGCTATGTGTTCTGGCATCTCCGGGACAGATTCCACGACCGTGCCTGAAAGGGGCACGGATTCCTCTGCGGCCAGCTCTTCGGATTCTGGCATGATCTCTGGCTCAGGCTCTAGCGCCACTTCAACAACAGGTGCTTCGGCGATGGAGGGTTCTTCGGCAATTACCTCCCCGGATTCCGTTTCCGCCTGGGCATCGGCCTCGGGCAATGTTTCTCGGGGTATTTCTTCCTCGGGGGGATGCTCATCCGCAGGTTCTGAAGAGGTTGAATCTATTCCATTGTTGGTGTACAGCAGGGTTAGGGTTTGGTCTGGCACGACCATTAAAGATTCGGTAATCGCAGCATCGTCCGGGGTCGGTTCATCCGGGGCAGCAGGCTCAGGCAAGTCAGGACTATATTCTTCGCCGGTGAGGTTATCATAGAGAATCAACAGTCTCGCATCATTCGGTGCAATCGTAATAGCCTGATTGAGGACGACACGGGCATCCTCGTATCTTCCCATGTCCCTCAGTGTCATTGCCTTGGACTGGAGCAATTCGATATCGTTGGGATTGCTCTTCAGTTCCTTGTCCAGCTTTTCGAGTGTTTCAAGATTCTTCTCGGTCGACCTTGTTTCAGCCTCATCTCCAGAAGCCAGCTTGGCGCCGCATTGGGGACATGACGAACTGTTGACCGGCATGGCCGCATTGCACATTGGGCAGGTCTTAATTTCAATCCGGGAAGCTTTCTCACCGATATGCCTGGCAGTCGCTTCGTCCATCCCTCCTATTTCCCTGAGATCCGATTCGGTCGCACTGCTCACCGATTCAATCGATGTAAAGCCATGGTTGTAAAGGTTCTTCGCCGTTGAGTTCCGTATTTCGAATGTTTCGGCAATGCTGGCGATTGTTCTGTCGACCGATGGGTCGATGATGTCTTGCCCGATTCCGCGGTCAAAATCCTTCCTGGCTTGGGTGGATTCGCCCATACCGGAGTCCGGTGTTGCGTGCGGTTGATTTCCGTCACCCTTTTCAGAGATTCTTAAGTCGATACCCAAGGGCTCGGAGGATTGTGATTTTTGGCGCATGTCTCCGGGCGCTTGCCCGAGAGGCGAAGCATTGTCCGATTCCGGTTCTGGGGTTTCATCGGAACTAGCCATATCGTCATCGTGTGGTTCGTCATCGTGAATTTCATGAGGTTCATCAATTTTCTTTTGTTCTGAGGGCTCGGGTTCTTGTGGGATAGGTTCTGATAATCCCGGTTCATCCTGCACCCGTTCGCCCTCATTGGATTCGGATGCAGTGCGGCCATGCTCGGTTTCGAATTGGAAATCGTCGCCTGGCTGCATGGGTTCGGTTATCGCCTCGGGCGGCGATGTGCGGTCATCGGGGTGTTCGTACCCGGATGATTCTCCGACAGGAATTTGAGGTTGCTGTCCTGGTGTTTCATGGGGTTCGTTGGGGGATTCGGTTTTGACGATAGTTTTTTCATAATGAGGGAGGACGACCGTTGTCGCGGATATCCCATGGGTTCCGGTTTCTGGGAGTTTTTTGGCATGAGGCTCATCAGGGGTTGGTTTATGCTCTTTTGCCTCCTGTGCGTTTCTGACTGAGGCGTCGGGATATTCTGAGAAAGGTTCGGAACGTTCCCGGGCTTCTTCGGGGCGCCTTTCTTGATAATGATCTTGATACTGGCGGTCCATCGACTCCTCTGGTTCGGTCGGTGATGTGGCGGATTGAGTTGCAGACCGGTCATCCCAATCAGGTGCGTTCTCCCGGTGATATGAAGTTCTTTTGTCATGCCGGGGTTCTGCGGTGATCGGCTGGCCTTCTTGCTCTGCCTGTGGTTCGCGAGGTTCATAATAACTCTCGGAATCTTGGTTCTCATCATAATGGGCCGGAATGCGGTGCTCCGCCTTTCCACCGCGATGCTGCTTTGATCGGCCTTCGGCATCGCGCTCCGGTCCTGTCAGAACCTCTGGGGCGATGTCATCCGGTTCATCGCGGCTGGACTGAATTTCAGGACGTTCTTGCTCGGCAGGCTGGTGGGCATCATACCTTTCCTTTAGCGACTCATCAAAAGGTGCTTCTGGCGTATGGCTTCTAGCTCTTTCAGACGATTCTCCCTCGGACCCGTAAGTTTTTCCGTCGACTTTTCCGTCTCTTTCAAATGTGTAATCGTGTTCAGGTTCGGCGGTGGTCTCCCTCCGTCCGTGCATATCCTGCCTGGCTTCATGTTGTTGCGATTCCGGTATTGCATCACTGTCAGTATGTTTTGCCTTGTAACGGGCCTTGTCTTTGAAAGGGATCTCAATGTCTTTTTTCTCGGGATCTTGGTTCTCATCATAATGGGCCGGAATGTGGTGCTCCGCCTTTCCACCGCGATGCTGCTTTGATCGGCCTTCGGCATCGCGCTCCGGTCCTGTCAGAACCTCCGGGGCGATGTCATCTGGTTCATCGCGGCTGGACTGAATTTCAGGACGTTCCTGCTCGGCAGACTGGTGGGCATCGAATCTTTCCTTTAGCGACTCATCAAAACTCGGCTTAGACGCAGGGCTACTGGTTCTGTCGGGCGCTTCTTCCTCGGGAGCGAGTGCTTTTCTCTCGATTTTTTTGTCTCTTTCATAGGTGTAATCGTGGTCAGGCTCGGCGGTGCTCTTCCTTCTCCCGTGAATATCCAGCCCGGAATCATGTTGGGAGATTTCCGGTATTTGCTCATGAACATCGCGTTTTGCCCGGTAATCGGCCTCCTCTTCGGATGACACCACCACATCTTTCTTGGACCCCATAGCTTCAGAATATTGTGTTTTGGCCATGGGTTTTGCGTGTTTCAACTCTTCCCTTTTCTTTTTAATCTCCTTTTTTAGGTCCTGAAGTTGTTGGTCCAAGGGGGAGATTGCCAGCGCGTCATAGATAACCAGAAGGGCGTCCTCAAATTGCCTGGATTCATTCAATTTCTGGGCTTTCCGGCGGAGCAGGCTGATGTCGTTAGGTGTGGCTCTCAGCTCTTCATCAAGCTGCTCGATAGTGGCTCCGTCAGGCACTTCGGGAGAGAGCTCAGTTTCCTCTCGTGGAACATTGACCCCACAGTACGGACACGAAGTGGCAGCGGAGGACATCCTTGTTCCGCACGTGGAACAAACGGTTACGGTCTCCTGGGACATTTTATTGATGATGTGCAAAGCGGTTTCCTTCGTTATCACTTTGGAATGTGCCAGTTCATCCTCAGTAGCATTGGCCAGAGAGCCAACGCTGGTGTACCCATACTCATACAGGGCTTTGGCATCTGAATTTTTAAGTTCATAGGTTTCGGCAATCCGGGAGATCGCTTCATTCTTGGAACGTGATTTTTCGTCGGGTGTGACGTGTTCCCCCTCCCGATCCGAGTATCGGGCGGATATGGGGGATTCCCTCAGTGAATCAGATGGGAAAACGCGGTCCGCTGTTTGAGAATCGCGGAGGCCGGATTCCCTGACCTCTGGCTCATTCCCTTCGTCGTGGCGACCGGATGTGAGGTCCACCGCTCCTTCATTGATATGCCCCTCTTCGTTGATGGCTTCGGATCTGTCCCTTACGTAAAACTCGTCCCCAGGCCGGGATTGGGGCTCCGGCTCAATAAACGGCTCTTGCTTTCCCCGGGGCACTGGCTCATGTTCAACCTCTTCCTTGGCGGCATGTCCCTTTCCCGCTACGGCTTGGGACAATTCTTCGGCCATCCTCTTTTCGGGTTCGCGGTAGGGTCCTAAAGGCGCTGTTTGACCCACAGGTGTGTGTAGCTTATCCTGCAATTCACTCTGCAGGTTTTGCAGTCTGCCGTCTTCAGGAGATATCTCGAGGCCCTCTCTTGTGGCTTGGAGAGCTTCTTCGTATCGACCAGCGTCTTTCAGGGTGAGCGCTTTGGAGTGGAGCAGGTCCGAATCGCTCGGTTCTTTCATCGGTTTCTTGTAAGGAAGCCCAGGCGGCGCAACCCCAGATTCATCTGGCCCGGGCTCAGTGGGTATGACGAATTTCACGCCGCATCTTGTACATACCGGTGAATTGACAGGGACTATCGCATTGCACAGCGAGCATATCTTGGATTCATCGTCCGTTGATTTCTGGACAATGCGTCTGGCTGTTATCTTTCCGATTCCCCTTATCTCCCTAAGCTCATCTTCTGTCGCTATAGCCAAGGACTCCGGGGTCGTGTATCCTTCGTTGTAGAGGATCTTGGCAGCAGTTTTCTTGATATCGAAAGTCTCTGCAATGTGGCAAATGGCGTGCTCGGTCTCCGGGTCTTCGCCGTCGGAAGTGTATTTTTCCTCTTCGGAATCTTCGGTATCCACATAGAAATCAGTGCCATTACCCTCGTGTTCGGTCCCTTGATCCTGTTCGGCTTCATGTTCCGGTTCTGCAAGGAAGGATTCTTGTATGGGCTTCATTCGGGTCGTTTCTTCGTAAGGCCGAACCGTTTTCTGATGGGCTTCCACCTGGAGTATTTGGTCGACAAGACGGTCCTGGGATTCCAAAGTTTCAAGCATGTCCAGACTGTTTTTCTCCGGGGACTCGGTCAGAGATTCCCTGACGGCACCTACTGATTTTGCCCGAGGGGCTTGATCTTCACCAACATCGATACTGTCGATTATCTCGGCCGCAAGTGAATCATCTTGCGTGTCTGATTCTTTCCCGTCCGAGGCCATTTTGACGATTTCATCCTCTGGCTCGTCCTCAGCCGGTGCCTTCTTTTTCTTCACCTTCTTGACCTTTTCTCTCACTGACTCTTGGGCATATTCCGGTTCATCTTCATACTCGACGCTTCTGATAATTTCCACAAGCAGATCCTCGTCGCCGACAATGTCCTTCCCGCATCTCTGGCACGTTGCTGAGCCTGGTTCTACAGGTCCGTTGCACAGCGGGCACGCGGATTCCAGGGATTCCAATCTTTTCTCTTCGGGGAGTTCAAGGAATTCCTTCAGTTTCCTGTATTTGGAATGGTTCATTCCCGATATTTTCAGGATCTCATCCCTATCTTTCTCAAGGAAATCAGATGCAGTCAGGATTCCGGACTCCACTATGGCCAAGGCGAGCTCGTTGTCTATTTCCTTGAGGCCGTTGAACACGTTCATGGCTTTCCTGATGTTCAGTGGCGTGATTCCAATCAAGACTGTCTCTTCCTGAATTGGCCATTCGACTATGTATTCGTCCTCCGTAACATCATCCACGATTTCCATCTGGGAGGCTCTGGTCGAATCTGCGATTTTTTCAAGCCATTTATCCAACAAATCTAGCATCGCTTCGTCCAACTTGATTCTGAGCTTGATGTATTCTTCGGGGTCAAGGCCTGCTTCCTTCCTCATTTGTTGAATACGGCGGATGATTTCTCTGGCGAATCCCTCGGCCATCAATTCATCGTCCATCTTTGTATCGAAGTAAAGGATACCATTACTGAAATTGATAGAAACCACGCCCTCGGGAAGCTTTGTCTCGAAGCGGACCATGTCGGGTAAAATTTTAATTAGTTCACCCTCAATTCCCAGATGGTATTCTCCGGCTTCAATTTTCGCTTTGATCTCCTTCGCGGGCAAAACCTTCAACATTCGGGCGATCTTACTCTTCCTTTGTTTATACGATTTCCCAATAGCTTTCGGGTTCGGAACCACAATAAGCTCCTGACCAGCCCATTCCTGGTTCTCAGGTACGAGTTCGAGTTCTTTCACGTTTGCCTGATCCTTAATTAAATCCGAAAACATCCGGACAGCGGATGTGACTTCCTCTTTTGCGGCGCTGATTGTCATCTTTTTTATTGGCCATCTCAATCCCAGTCCGATGTCTTGGCGGAATTTCTGTGTGGCTTTTACAATGGTCCTCGCCTGATTCATGCCGCGCTCCATTCCCTCGGCAAGTCTTGAGCCATCGGTTTCCGGCCAAGGAACCATGCTTACACTGAGTTCCTTGCCATCGAGTTCTTGATAGATTGCTTCCGCAATGTGTGGAATGAAAGGTGAGGATATCACAGAGAGCCTTGACAAAACCTCACGGTAGGTGGAATAAACCGCTTCTTTGTCCGGAGTCAGGCCTTCTTTCCACATGCGCTCCCTGGTAATCTTAACATACCATCGTGATAGATCATCCAGTATGAAGTCCTGAATATGCTTGCATGCCAAATGCATCCTCATGCTTTCCATTTCTCTTTTGACATCGTGGGACAGCGATTCAATCCTTGAAAGAATCCAAAGGTCTTCCTGCCTAAGTTCGCCTTTGGACCTTGCCAATACATTCTCTGTTGGCTCCCAACGGTCCATGCTCATGTAGGAAGTGGTGAAGGAATAGCAGTTCCAAAGGATTTTGAGGACAGAGTAGCATTTTTTCACGCCGCCGGGATTGAACATGGCGGGTTCCGTCGGGTCCATTCCGAGCATATAAAGCCTGAGTGCATCGATTCCATGGTTTTCTATCGCTGATTCGGTTGATATTCTCTCTTTGTTAGGAATATCCACTTCAATGTCGTGAAGCGTTCCATGTGCCAAAACCTTTCTGAAAGGAATCTTGTTGAATAGCATGGCTCCTGTAAATATCTGATTATAAAACCAACCTTTTGACTGCTCCTGCCCCTCCGCAACCCAGTCTGCAGGCCATACATCCTTGAATGTCTTCTTCTTTCTGGGATAGGCCAGCTGGCCCCATGATGCTATGCTGGAATCGAACCAGACATCTACAATGTCGGGAACCCTTTTCATCAGGCCGCCGCATTTTGGGCATTCGAGGCTGACGCTGTCTATCCACGGGCGGTGGAGGTTCATATCTTCCTTGTAGCCGCTTGCGTCCTCAAGCTCCTTAACGCTGCCTACAACCAGGGTGTGACCGCAGACGTCGGCAATGCATTCCCATATGGGCAGGGGTGTACCCCAGAATCTCTGTCGGGATATGCACCAGTCATGCCCCTTGGAGACCCAGTCATGTTGTCGCGTCGTGCCGAAATTCTCTGGGTACCAGTGGGCGCCTTTGACAATCTTTAGCATGACATCCTGAAGGTCTGCTGATTTCAGGAACCACTGCTCTGTGGCCCGGTTAACAATGGGGGATTTGCATCTCCAACAATGTCCGCCTTTGTGAAGGTGCATCGAATTTGAAAGAACGAACCGTAGGGTCTTCATGTCGGCCAGGATACTGTTGTTTGCCTCTATGGTGTCGAGGCCGGCATATTTCATTCCGATTTCAGTTGTCAAAACGCCTCTTTCGTCTACGGGGGAGAAAATAGGAAGTGAATACGCTTCTCCGATCTTTGAGTCGGCGATGCCGAGTCCCGGAGAGATGTATACGCAGCCAGTGTGGCTGTCATGAACCGAATCAATGGCGATTATCTTATGGCACCACTCACCTTCCGCGGTCTTGTGGAATGGGATATCCGCCATCAGGGGATGGAAGAAACCGAGGTTCTCGAGAGACCGGCCTTTGACGGTCTCGACGATTTCATACGCCTCTATCCCGGCTGCTCCCGCTATCTCTTCCACGTGGGATTCCAGCACGATAATGATACTCTTCCTTCCGCCCTGCCTTATGGCCACCCGAGCATAGTTTAGGTCAGGGTGAACTGCAATGGCCAGACAGCCGGCAAAGGTCCACGGTGTTGTTGACCAAACGATGATGTATTCGTCGCGGCGACCCTTTATGGGAATCTTGAAATAGACGGAATGGCCTTCTTTTTCCTTATACCTCACTTCCCCCTGGGCCAACGGAGATTCGCATCTCGGACACCACGAAGTCACCTGTTTTCGCTTTTCAAGTATCTTCTTTTCGTGCGCCTGCTTCAATGACCACCAAACGCTTTCAAGATATGATGTGTCGGCAGTGAGATAAGGATTTTGCCAGTCCATCCATATCCCCAGGTTCTTGTATTGCTCTGTCATTTTGGTCTTGTATTCATTGGCATAGTCAATGCATTTATTAACAAACTGCTCGACGCCAATCTCTTCAATCTGGCGTTTTGATGTTATGCCAAGGCTTTCCTCGACCTTGACCTCTACCGGAAGCCCATGCATGTCGAATCCGGGCCTGTCAAGCACGTTGAAACCCTGCAATTTCATGAAACGGATATAGGCGTCCTTGAGAAGCTTGTTCCAGGCCATGCCAAGGGTCACGGATCCGGTTGTGAAAGGAGGTCCATCAACGAAATAGAACGGTTTGCAACTCACCTTTGAATTCTTGTCCCTCGTGTAAGCGTAAGTCCTTGCCCAGTAGTTCTTGATTTTCTGTTCGACACGGAACGGATCGAATTCTTTCACAGGAGTTCTTATTTTCAATTCTACCCCTCTGTCATGTGCATATTAGCCATTACAAGTATTTGTAGGTAATGGAATAAAGGGTTAAAAAGGTAATGGAGCGTCAATCCCGGGCATCATTCTGAGTTATTATTAAAAATGAATTGGAAAATTATATATTGGTCGTTTGATAAGGTTCATATACTTAATAGGTTGAAAGATTGTCAAGGAAACCAGTCTGGAGAAGTAAACTTTATCCTAACAATTAGAAAACTATGTTTGCGACTGAGACGTGTCCGCGCACTTCATTATTATTCAATCGAAGGACCAGTCGGGAGGAGTAAACTTAATCCAAACAATTGAAAACTGTGTTTGCGACTAAGACTGGCCCGCAAGTCATAATGTAATTAAAGGACCAGTCGGGAGGAGTAAACTTAATCCAAACAATTGAAAACTGTGTTTACGACTACGACTGGTCCGCGCACTTCATTATTATTCAATCGAAGGACCAGTCGGGAGGAGTAAACTTAATCCAAACAATTGAAAACTGTGTTTGCGACTACGACTGGTCCGCACATCGCAATGTTATTAAAGGACCAGTCGGGAGGAGCAAACTTTATCCTAACAATTAGAAAACTATGTTTGCGACTACGACTGGTCCGCGTATGGTAATAAAAATAAACTAAGCGGACCAGTCGGGATTCGAACCCGAGTCCAAGGCTCCGGAGGCCCTGATGATATCCAAGCTACACTACTGGTCCTTGCGGTGACAATAATGCAAGGGGTAAAAACCATTCGGTATAAAGTTTCGAAAGTTCACTTTTTGAACTCAGTATAGCCGCAGGAACCGCACGATGATCTATTTTTATGTTCGGCCAGGAATACTCCGTCTCCGCATTTGGGGCAGTGCCTTCTCTTCCTGGATATTTTCCCGTCCTTGATTTCATAGAGATCTTTTTTGGAAGTTTTGGCTGCTTTTTTCTTTTCTGCCATCTTATGCCTCCGGTTCGGCTTTCTTTTCCTGCTTTTCTACCAATTTGTTCCTCTTCAGCAGATGCTGTCTTTCAATCTTGAGGGCATCTTCCTTGCTCGGATAGATTTTGGCATAGCCTTTGGTGTCATGTACTCCGAAAGAGGATTCCATGTGATCGACGATTACCCTGTCTTTGGGCACTTTCAATGCCTTTGAGAGTTCCTCACGGACATTATCCCTTTTTGGTGTCTGGCTGTTCGGATGGTGCAACACGAAATGTATCTCGGTCCGCTTCAGCAGGGTGTTTTCCCGTGTTTCCTGAATTTCAAGCTCCATTGTCTCGACTCCTTTTGGCGCCAGTTATCTTTTGATGTAGATAAGCTTTTTGGCGCGCTCATGCCTTCATGATGCCCAGAACGTCGTTCACAAGCTTCCTGAGGCCATCATCCACATGGTGGATGGATGCGCCCATATTCGGGATTCCGTATATTATCGTTGTGTTTTCCGGTGCCAGCGCGATGCAGGCTAGAGCGGCCAGATCCTCTTCGCCTATGACAACTATACGAAGTTTCCTCGGTTCCCTGTAACCGTCCTCTATCGCTTTCCATAGTCCAAGGGTGATCACCCCGGGGGGATTTTCGACAAAAATCTCTTGCTGAGGATACTTCGAGAATTCATCCTTGACCTCGGACATCGGCATGCGCTTGGTCATGTAATCAACGATACTCAAATCGGGTATCAGACCCAGCTTCAAAATATCCAGCGTGACAACATCTCCGACGGTGACCAGCAGATTGCCTTTCACAAGGTTGGTTTGAATCTCGTTTACAGTCCTGGCAAGAATTCCGACATTTGCTCCCAAACGGTCTCTCAGGTCATCACGAACACAATAAAGGGGTTTACCTGACCCTGAGCGCGTATTTGCCATTGGACTGAATCCCCATCTTTCTTGCAATCTCGGAACGGGCGTGGTCCAGTATAATAATATACCCTTGCCATTCCCTTGAGGTCGCCCCGCCGCAAGCGGTACACACATCGCCTTCGTTTATCAGACTGCAAACCTTGCAGGCTTTGACTATATCTGCCATCGTTAAGACCTCCGAATATTAATTCTCTTTTCTGCTCATGTCTTCCTGCAGCCAATCCAGTCTTCCGAGGCTGGATTGCCTCATCGTCAGACCAATCTTGCTCTCTCTCGGGTTTCTCTCATTGACGCTGACCGTCACTATCCTTGCCCGGACATCCTGATTGACCCTTACGTCCCTGCGGCTCTCTTTTCCGATAAGCCTCTGGTTGTCGACATCGACATCTATGTGGTCGTCCATGACCTGGCTTATGTGCAATAAACCGTCGAGCGGCCCGAATCTCACGAACGCGCCGAATTTCAGGATTTCACAGACTGAACCCTCGACCACTTCCTGGAGGTCGAGCCGGAAAACCAAGGCATCGTATTCTACATCCTGGTATACCGCACCGTCGCCGTGGACAATCCGGCCCTCGCCCACGGCCTTTATATTGGCTGTGAGCACGATGAGGCTCCTGTCGCCCACTATCTTGCCTTCGAAGCTATGCTGTGTCAGTTCCTGGGACAGTTCATCCAAATCCTCCCCAAGTCTCTCGGGGGGTATACGAATGACATCTTTCCGATGAATTTTCAGATACATGAGAATCACTCTGTTTTATAGGTCGATACAATATCTATTATTTATTCGTATGGGTGACTTGGAAAATATGTCTTGCTCAAAAATATCATTGACAATCGATAAATAAGTCAAGATTAAATATACAATCGCGATACACCCCGCAGTGATACAATGGACCTTGTGTATATTGCACCAGCGATTGCCATTGCTGCGCTCGCAGTGGCAGGGATTTATGTAAAAATCCTGATGGGAAAAAGCACGGGAACGAAGGAGATGCAGGACATCTCAGCATCGATACAGGAAGGTGCTGAAGCCTATCTCAAGAAGGAGTATTCCTGGGTGTCGATCTTCTTTGTGATAGTTACTGTTTGCCTGCTGTTGTTGTCCTGGCTGGACATGCTCAATCAATGGGTACCTCTCACCTTCGTAATGGGCGGGATGTTTTCCGGCGCTGCAGGATACCTGGGAATGATGGTGGCTACACGTTCCAATTGCAGGACCACAGCCGCGGCAAAGGAGAGCCTGAACCAAGGCCTCAAGGTCGCTTTCATGTCTGGGAGCGTTATGGGTCTGACTGTGGTAGGCCTCGGCCTTCTGGGCGTCAGTATTCTTTACCTTATATTCCCCAATGAACTTGATGTGATGATAGGATTCGGCTTTGGCGCGTCTTCTATTGCACTGTTCGCCAGGGTTGGCGGAGGAATATTTACGAAGGCCGCGGATGTCGGGGCCGACCTTGTCGGAAAGGTCGAAGCCGGCATACCCGAGGACGACCCCAGGAACCCGGCGGTAATCGCAGACAATGTCGGCGACAACGTCGGGGACGTTGCGGGCATGGGTGCTGACCTGTACGAGAGCTATGTCGGGGCCATAATATCCGCGATGACGCTTGGTGCGGCAGCTGTGTCAGTAACTCGCCTCCCGGATTCCGCGATTTACCTTCCGATGATAGTGGCGGCATTCGGCATCATCGCGTCGATAATCGGGACGATGTTGGTGAGAACCGGCGAGACCACGGAACAAACCGCATTACTCAAGTCGCTTCGGATTGGCGTTTATGGTGCCGCGATTGGTGTCGGAATCCTTTCTTATTTTGCCGTGACCATGACGCTTGGATCTGATTATCTCGGTTTATACTGGGCGATAATAATCGGATTGGTGGCTGGGAACATCATAGGCTTTTTCACGGAACACTATACCTCCGACTCCTTCAAACCGACACAGGACGTTGCCAAGGCCTCACAAACCGGCCCTGCGACGGTCATCATCTCCGGTCTGGCGGTGGGAATGAAGTCCACCGCAATCCCGGTAGTCACTGTTGGAGTCAGCATCATTAGCAGCTTCTATATAGCCGGCGGGAACACGGATTTCGCTCTCGGGCTGTACGGGATTTCCATTGCAGCGGTCGGGATGCTCTCCACCCTGGGAGTCACGCTTGCGACAGACGCATACGGCCCCGTCGCAGACAATGCTGGCGGGCTGGCGGAGATGACGCATCAGGAACCCCATGTAAGAAAGAGAACGGACGCCCTGGATTCCCTTGGAAACACCACGGCCGCAACCGGAAAGGGTTTCGCGATTGGCTCGGCTGCGCTTACTGCCATGGCGCTCATGGCGGTCTACCACGACACTATGAGTGCCGCATACTCTGAAGCAGGTGAAATAATGCCTTCGCTGGATGTTCTGTCGCCAGAGATAATCGCGGGCTTTTTCATCGGTGCCATGCTTCCGTTCCTGTTCTGCGCCCTGACTATGTCGGCCGTCGGAAGGGCTGCTGGCAAGATTGTTCATGAAGTCAGAAGGCAATTCAGGGAGATCCCCGGGCTCTTGGAAGGTAGGCCGGGCGTCAAGGCGGATTACAAATCGGCTGTCGAGATTTCGACACATTCGGCGCTCAGGGAGATGATCATGCCTTCAGTTCTGGCGATTCTCGCCCCAATCGTGGTCGGGATATTCTTCGGCTTCCCCGGCGTGATGGGACTTCTGGTGGGCTCTCTCACCAGCGGATTCACGCTTGCTATTATGATGGCCAATGCCGGAGGTGCCTGGGACAATGCCAAGAAGTACATTGAGAGAGGCAACTACGGGGGAAAGGGCTCTTCATGCCACAAGGCCACGGTCGTGGGAGACACTGTGGGAGACCCGTTCAAGGACACTTCGGGGCCAAGCCTCAACATCCTGATCAAACTGATGTCATGGGTGGCTCTTCTCACTGCCACGTTCATCGTTGCAGCGAACAGCATGCTGTTCTGATAGCCAGGCGATGCCCCTTGCCTGGATATACTATCAAATTCAGCATTCGCCATACAGATTTAATACAGGAATGGCATCCCGGAACGAATGGGCCAAGCCGCACTGTCTCAGTACAACCGCGAGAAACTGGATTTGAAGAAACTGCCTAATAGAGTGGTGATATATGACAGCAGTCTCCAAGGGAGAGAAGAAAGCAGTCAGGGAGATGGCACAGGAAGGGGAGAAGGTGGATGACGCCATGTTTGTCCTGATAATGAAAACCTGCCGGGGTGTATGAATGGATGATATCATTGCATTGGCAAGAGAATTGATATCGATACCAAGCCCTTTGGGGAACACTTCGCAAATCGAGGAACATGTGGCTGCATGGCTTGGGGGGGTCAAGGGCGCGGAAGTGAATCTGGCACCCGTTAAAGGAATAGGAAACAATGTTGTGGCCGAGGTGACCCATGACAGGGCTTTGCCGACCTTGCTGCTCAACGGACACCTTGACACGGTTGAGGTATGCAGAGGCTGGACCAGGGACCCTTTCACCCCCGCCGTGGAAGGTGACAGGCTCTACGGTCTGGGAAGCGCCGACATGAAGTCCGGCGTTGCCATCGCCATGCTCATGTTCAAACGGTTGGCTGACTCGGGCAATGTGAATGTTGTGTTCGCCGGCTCCGTGGACGAAGAGGGGGACTCGTCAGGCGCATTTGCGCTCCTGGACAGCGGTCTGAAAGGCGACCTGTGCCTGATCCCCGAACCCTCGGGCGGAAAAATCATGATGGGCTGCCGGGGGAGGGTCGTTTTCGAGGTCGAGGCAAGAGGAGCGAGCGCCCACGGTTCGAGGCCTGAGGAAGGGGTCAACGCCATCTCCGAAGCCAGCAGGTTCGTGGGCGAAATCGGGAAAATCCCTCTGGCAGAGCATCCTATCCTTGGAAAAGGATCGTTCTGTGTCCTCGAGATGAGCGGCGGGACAAGAACGCTCTCGGTTCCGGACTCATGCTGGCTGAAGATAGACAGACATTATGTCATCGGAGAGACCAAGGACTCGATGTTGCGGGAACTGGCCCATGTCGGAAAGAAGATGCCAGGCGGAGCCGATTTCGACATATCCTATTGGAAAAAGCGGCCCACGCCCTTCCTTGAGCCATACATAACGGAGAACAAAGGGTTGGCCGCTGTTTTCGCCAAGGCTGTCGGCAGAGCTTTCAGCTACGGCAAGTCGGTCGGAGATTACAATACCTTCTCGAAAATCATACCCACCGTTGTTTTTGGTCCTGCCGGGACCAACTGGCACGCGTCCGACGAATTTGTGAGCATTGCTTCGGTCCGCGAGTGTGTCGAAGGGTACGAGAGGTTCGCACAGGCTATTTCTGCACGATAAGCCTTTTATTGCACATCGGCATTGAAGCTTCAGAAGTGGCATCATGAAACGCGTGAAAACATACATACACGGACTTGACGATATCTTGCATGGCGGCATCCCGCAGGGCCACATTGTTCTGCTGGCAGGCGAACCGGGCACTTACAAGAGCTCCCTGGCATTCAACATCATTTACAACAATGTGATGAACGACAAGCATGTCGCATGTTACATAACGCTGGAGCAGGGCAGAGAGAGCCTCATCCAGCAGATGTCGGGAATGAATTTCGACATAGGGGCTGTCGGCAACAATCTCAGCATTGTGGACCTGGCCCTCATCCGGAAGAACCTCGAGAAACTGGGGCAGCAGTCCTGGATGCAGATTTTCAAGACATATGCCTGCAATCTGAAGGAGAACATCGATTATTCCTTGCTGGTAATCGACTCGCTTCCGGTCCTCTCGCTGCTGGCCGAATTTTCCAACCCCAGGATCGAGCTGTTCCATTTCTTCGAGTGGCTGAGAGAGATGAACATCACCTGCATCCTGATTTCTGAGATGGCTTCCGGAAAGGAGGAATATTCACAGACAGGAGAGGATTTCCTGTCGGATGGCATAATTCTCCTGAAGATGGAGAAGGTCGGGGATGTCAACGTGCAGAGGCGCATCAGGGTCGTGAAGATGAGGGCGACCGACCACAGCTCCGACTTCTTCACGCTGCTGTTCGGAAAGGCCGGGTTCACAGCCACCCGCGTCATCAGCGAGTAGGTCGGCACATGGCCAGAACATTTTTCGTCGGGCTGGGTCTGGCTTTCGGCCTTGTTTCCTATTGCCTTATACTGCTGGTCTCGCAGGAGGTACCCATCCTGACATTGGAGGTAATGGGAATCCTTTCCCTTTCATTGACCGGAGTCTCGATGTGGCTGCTCTGGAACGTGAGAGCCGAACAAGCGCCCGTGAGATGTCATGAAACAAATTCGGACGCGGCTCCTTTGCGTTCCGACCAGGAAGAAAAAATTGGATAAACTACCAGCCCTTGAAAGGGCTGGCGTTTGGAGCAACGATATTCGTTGCGACTAAGCCGAATTTTGAATTCGGCGTTAGCGCCGGGCTGGAAGTTTACCATAGGGCTGTTATAAGCC